>JBFYOK010000033.1:0-12524 GCA_041303845.1 Microbacteriaceae bacterium
GACGAAACGGGCCGAATTCGAGTTACGCGAAGCACCGTCGCTCGGTGGCGTTAGCGTTCCCCGCGGCGATGGTTCGACAATCGTCACCTTGCGGCGTGGTGCATCGCTCGCCGATTTCGCCGAGAAGATTGGCGCGAGTCCCGCGAACTTGGTAACCGTTCTTTTCCACCTCGGTGAAATGGCTACGGCTACGGAATCGCTGGACGACGCCACGTTCCAAATTCTGGGCGAAGAGCTGGGCTTCAAGATTCAGATTGTGAGCCCCGAAGACGAAGACAAAGAGCTTCTCGAAGCCTTTGACATTGATCTCGAGCAGGAACTCGCTGACGAATCTGAAGAGGACCTCAAGCCTCGTCCACCGGTCGTCACGGTCATGGGTCACGTCGACCATGGAAAGACCCGCCTTCTCGACGCGATTCGTCAGACGAGCGTTGTCGACGGCGAGGCCGGTGGCATCACCCAGCACATCGGTGCCTACCAGGTGCACACGGAGCACGAGGGCATCGAGCGCTTCATCACGTTCATTGACACCCCGGGTCACGAGGCCTTTACGGCCATGCGTGCGCGTGGTGCGCAGGTTACCGACATCGCGATCCTCGTTGTCGCTGCTGACGATGGAATCATGCCTCAGACCGTTGAGGCGTTGAACCACGCTCAGGCGGCAAACGTGCCGATTGTTGTCGCAGTGAACAAGGTCGACAAGCCCGAAGCAAACCCGGCCAAGGTTCGTCAGCAACTCACGGAATACGGACTCGTGGCAGAAGAATACGGCGGCGACGTCATGTTCATCGACGTGTCGGCTCGTGAGGGCACGGGTATCCAACAGCTGTTGGATGCAGTCTTGCTCACGGCTGATGCCGGCCTCGACCTGCGCGCGAACCCAGACAAGGATGCCCGCGGTATCGCCATCGAGGCACGCCTCGACAAGGGACGCGGTGCCGTTGCAACTGTGCTCATCGAGTCGGGAACACTGCGCGTCGGAGATGCCATCGTTGCGGGCACCGCATACGGTCGCGTTCGAGCGATGACCGACGAGAACGGCGTGGCCGTTCTCGAAGCGACCCCGTCCCGCCCGGTTCAGGTGCAGGGTCTCTCGAGCGTTCCGCGCGCGGGTGACACATTCCTCGTTACGGAAGAAGACCGCACAGCTCGTCAGATTGCTGAAAAGCGTGAAGCGGTTGAGCGCAACGCGCAGCTTGCCAAAGCACGTAAGCGCATCTCGCTGGAGGACTTCACCCGTGCACTTGAAGAGGGCAAGGTCGAGTCGCTCAACCTCATCATCAAGGGTGATGTCTCGGGTGCCGTTGAAGCACTCGAAGAGTCCTTGCTCAAGATAGAGGTCGACGATTCGGTTCAGTTGCGCATCATTCACCGTGGTGTGGGTGCCGTCACCGAATCCGACGTCAACTTGGCAACGGTCGACAACGCCATCATCATCGGATTCAATGTTCGCCCCGACACGAAGGCGCGCGAGCGGCACGCTCGCGAGGGCGTGGACATCCGCTTCTACAACGTCATCTACAACGCGATTGACGACATCGAGAACTCCCTCAAGGGCATGCTCAAGCCGGAGTTCGAAGAGGTTCAGTCTGGCGTGGCCGAGATTCGCGAAATCTTCCGCTCGAGCAAGTTCGGCAACATTGCCGGATGTATCGTGCGCAGCGGAACGATCACTCGAAACTCCAAGGCACGCGTCATCCGCGAGGGCATCGTTATTGCCGATGGACTGGCGATCGAATCGCTGCGTCGATTCAAGGATGACGCCACCGAGGTTCGTACGGACTTCGAGTGCGGTATCGGACTCGGCAAGTACAACGACATCCAGATTGGCGATGAAATCGAAACCATCGAGATGAAGGAAAAGCCGCGCGTTTAGTGCGGCGAGTCAGGAATCACGATGGCGACGGATCACCCCCGAGCGCGCAAGCTCGGCGAACGAATTAAGGTCATCGTGGCCGAAGCTCTTGAGCGCGGCGTCGTCAAAGACGCCCGCTTGGGCTTCGTCACGATCACCGACGTTCGTTGTACCGGCGATCTGCAGCACGCCACAATCTTCTACACGGTATACGGAAGCGACGAAGAACGCACCGAAACCGAGGCGGCACTCAAGGCAAACACCGGTCGCATTCGGGGTGAAGTCGGGCGCAATCTCACGACGCGTCTGACCCCATCCATCGAATTCATACTGGATGCACTGCCCGACACTGCGAAATCTCTCGAGTCGCTCCTGGCTGAAGCTGCGGCTCGTGATGCAGAAGTCGAGAAGCTCGCCGCAGGCGCGCGCTACGCAGGCGATGAAGACCCGTACGTCAAGCCTCGGGAAATCGGCGACGATTCTCGGCCCGAAGTTTAGCTCGGCAGAGAAAGACGGTCTCCGTCCGCGACCATGAGCCCGTCGTCGAGCAACGAGATGATTGCCCGATCGAGTTGGCTCGCATTCGGCCACACGGTGCTCAGCTGCTCGCGTGTCACCCACGCGTGGTGTTCTCGCAGCAACTTGAGTACGGCTCCGCGAGCTTGTCGATCACTTCCGGCGTAGCGGGCTTGGACCGGCCGACGCGGGGAGTCTGTGACTGGATAGCCCGCTTCACGCCACGCGCAAAGATGAGAAACCGGACACTCGTCACACTTCGGAGCACGGGCGGTGCACACGAGTGCACCGAGTTCCATCATCGCGGCGTTGAACGCGGGAGAGGCATCCGAATCAGGAAGCAACGCATTCATGTCAGCCAGGTCGCGCGAAGTCGACGGCGGACCCTGATCAGCGAGTCCGTGCACGGCCCGAGCGATGACGCGTCGAATGTTTGTGTCGACGACAGGTTCGTGCGCGCCGAAGGCGAAAACGGCGATTGCTCGCGCAGTGTAGGGCCCAACTCCGGGAAGCGTGAGTAGCGCATCCACGTCGCTCGGAACCTGACCGTCGTATCGCTCAACGATGGTCACCGCACAGGCGTGGAGCCACAGTGCTCGGCGGGGGTAGCCGAGGTTTTGCCAGGCGCGCACGGCATCTGCGGGTGATGCCGCAGCGAGGTCTGCCGGGGTCGGCCAGCGCGTCAACCATTCCTCGAGCCGAGGCAAGACCCGGGCCACCGGCGTCTGTTGCAGCATGAACTCACTGACCAAGGAACCCCACGGTGTGAAGTTCGGCTGGCGCCACGGCAAGTCACGACCGTGGGATGAGAACCACCCGATGACTTGCGACTGCACGATGCGAGCCTAACGATGGTCTGTTGCGATAATCGAACTGTGACTTCTTCCCCGGTAGCGAGCGGCATCTTGCTCGTCGACAAGGAATCAGATTGGACCAGTCACGATGTTGTCGCAAAGACACGTGGCATCGCGGGTACGCGCAAAGTTGGTCACGCGGGCACGCTCGATCCGATGGCCACGGGGCTCTTGGTTCTCGGAATCAACTCCGCAACGCGCCTACTAACTTTTCTCACGGGCTGCGACAAGGTCTACGAGGCCACGATTCGCCTCGGTGCGTCCACAACCACCGATGATGCCGAAGGCGAGTTCCTCGGCTTCGCGCCGGCAGCCCAGGTCGCGCGCGTGTCCGATGATGACATCGCGCTGGCGCTTGGCTCTTTGCGCGGTGAGATTGAGCAAGTTCCGAGCTCAGTCAGCGCAATCAAAGTAAATGGTGAAAGAGCATACGCTCGCGTGCGTGCCGGCGAACATGTGGAACTCGCCGCGAGACCAGTGACCGTGTCGACCTTCGACATTAAGGATGCACGCCGCGTCGAAACCGGTGGTCAATCCTTCATCGACCTCGACGTCACGGTCGCGTGTTCGTCGGGAACATACATCCGTGCTCTCGCTCGTGACCTTGGATTCAAGTTGGGCGTCGGCGGGCACCTCACACGGTTGCGTCGCACTCGCGTCGGACCGTTCGATGTCGAGGATGCGCGAACCCTCAGCGACGCGGGTCTCGTGGATCGCCTCATCCCGAACGCTGCTGCAGCGGCACGACTCTTTTCCACAGTTCAACTCTCGTCGCAGGATGCCCGCGAATTGATGCAAGGAAAACGACCGGCAACCGACCACGAAGACACCGAGGGCCCCGTGTGCACGCTATCCCCGCAGGGTACGCTGATTGGGTTGGCCAAGGTCAAGAATGGGCGCCTCATTACGCTGGTGAACTTTCCAACTTCCGAGTCGGAATCCGCATCCGGAGCCGAGCCCCATGACGAACCGCACGCAGGAAAGGACTGAACGAGCCATGCTGGAGTGGTTTACCTGGGTGCAATTGGCTGTTGCCATCGTTGGCGGAATGCTCGCAATCATTCTTGGTCTGATTGGACGACGTCCGAGCGACCTCACCATGGCGTTCGCTGGAGTGAGTGCACTCCTCCTGCTGGTCCAGCTTGCGGTCACGATTGCATCACCGCTCATCGGTAATGAGCCAACGGGTTCGCTTCTCGAGTTTTACCTCTACCTTCTGACCGCCATCGTGATTCCACTTGCCGCCGGATTCTGGGCTCTCATTGACCGTTCTCGCTGGAGCACCGTCGTCGTGGGCGTCGCACTCGTTGCGGTTGCCGTCATGCTCGCCCGCATGAACGTCATCTGGTTCGTACAGACCGCGTAGTCAGCCATCATTAGACTCAACCGCAATATGCGAACCTTCAACGCCTCCGCCGGAACGTCATCCCCACTTCGGGGAGCGGGACGTTTGCTCGTGGTTGCGTATGCGATTCTTTCGCTGGCGGCGCTCGGTCGGTCCGCTTTCCAGATCTTCACGAAGTTCGACACCGCCCCTCTGGCCTACACGCTCTCGGGGTTCGCCGCTGTCGTCTATGTCTTGATCACGGTCTTGCTTTTCATCGACCGCCCGTGGGCGCGAACTACGACGTGGCTTGCGATGGCCGCCGAGCTCGCTGGTGTGCTTGTGATTGGCGCCCTGAGCGTCGTTGATCCGGAGCTTTTCCCGCAAGACACCGTGTGGTCATTCTTTGGTCGCGGATATCTTTTCATTCCCCTTCTCTTGCCGATTATCGGCATCTGGTGGATGCTCCGACAGCGTATTCGCCCGTCGGTCGTGACCATCGGAAAATTCGACGGGCTTCACGTAGGCCACATGGAACTCATTCGCGAAGCAGTCGAAATTGCCCAGGAGGAACGACTTCGCTCGATCGTTGTCACGTTCGATCGGCATCCTGATGAAGTCTTGAACCCGGCAGACGTCCCGGTCCTCCTGGCGGCGGCCACGGCAAGAAATCGGCAACTCGCTGCTGCCGGGGTGAATCAAGTTGAAGAACTCAAATTCACCGAGTCGCTGGCAAACCTCTCGCCGGCCGAGTTTGTTGATGCGGTGCTCCTGAAGCGACTGAACGCGCGTGTTGTTGTCGTCGGCTCTGACTTCAGATTTGGTCACAACGCGTCAGGCACGATCGACACTCTGCGCGCATTGGGTGCTGAGCGAGACGTGCGAATCGTCATTGCGGACGATGTTGTGAAGGATGGACGTCGCGTCTCATCCACGTGGGTGCGCGAGGCGCTCGAAGCGGGAGATATCGAACTCGCCACTCGTTTGCTCGGTCACGCACCTTCCGTTTTGGGCGAAGTTGTTCACGGACTCAAGCGCGGCCGCGAGCTGGGCTTTCCGACGGCGAATCTCGGAACTAACGCACAAGGCTTCGTTCCGGCAGATGGCGTCTACGCATGCTGGGTGCGCGTGGCTGGCTCCCAATACCCGTCCTCGGTATCCATCGGTCTCAACCCAACATTTGGCGACGTCACTCACCGAAGCGTCGAAGCATTTCTCATTGACGCCAATCTTGACCTGTACGGCCAGGTAATTGAAGTCGAGTTCGTTCACCGACTTCGCGGCATGATTGCGTTCCCCGGTCGCGAAGCTTTGATTGATCAGATGCACGATGACGTTCGAATCTGTCGGGAGATTCTCGAGAAACAGGCGGCGCAATCTTGAGCGAGAAAAACGACCCCACGGTCGATCCAACGGTTGACCCACTCGACGCCCCATCGGACGCCATACCTGTTGCGGTTGTGCAGTTCAGCCCCGCGCCAAATGCATCCGGAAACGTTGACAGCATTCGGTCTTTTGTCGTAGCTGCGAGCGGCGCCGGAGCGCGCCTCCTTGTCATGCCGGAGTACGCTCATGCTTTTGCCGGATCCCTGGGTGACTGGGTGAACTCGGTGGCCGAGCCTCTCGACGGACCATTCGTGAGCGACCTCATTCAGATTTCTGCGGAGAACGACGTTGCGCTTATTGCGGGCATGCTCGAGCGTTCTGCCGATGCCGACAAACCCTTCAACACTCTTGTCGCCATCCACCCGCAACACGGCCTCGTTGGCCACTATCGCAAGGTGCACCTTTATGACGCGTTCGGTGCGCGTGAGAGTGACTGGATTAGTGCGGGCGACCCTGCGGTCGACGCAGTCGTTGTCGAACTCGCGGGTCTCCAGGTTGGTTTGCAGACCTGCTACGACCTTCGCTTTCCCGAGGTTTCGCGCAGGCTCGTTGACGCGGGAGCCGACGTGCTTGCCGTGCCAAGCGAATGGCTGGCCGGACCAAAAAAGGCTCATCACTGGGTCGCACTGACAGCGGCTCGCGCGATTGAGAATCTTTGCTACGTCGTCGCGGCTGATCAAATCGCTCCGATTGCCGTTGGCATGTCGCGAATAATTTCTCCACTCGGCGAAACGCTCATCGACATGGGCCAAGACGCAGGAATTGCCGTTGCGTTCATCTCCCCGGATGCACTGGCGCAGGCGCGCGCGAACAATCCCGGTCTGTCGTTGCGCAAGTATCGGGTTTCACCGCTGCACTAACGCGGGGCTTGTGCACGGGTGACGGCGCTGTGCCGCAGAACTATTTAGCTTTGCGGCATGACATGGTTCACGTTCATCCGCTCTCATCGCCCCACTTCTTCATTCGTCCCGCTCGTGAGTCTCGCATCTGGATTGCTCGTGTCTCTCTGCACGCTATCTGTCGTGCCGTCGCCAGCTTCTGCACTCACGGGCATCATCAACGATGGTGGTGTCGATGTTGGGGACCAATGGACCATTCCGGGTGACGGCGGCACACCCGGTGGCAACGGTTCTCCTGGGTCTGGCTCGTGGCTGGGTCCGTATCGACCACAAATTCCCTGGGCACTCGCGCACGCCTACTGCGTTGCGCTAGTGGTCCCGCCAGCGTGGTGCGAAACACTGGCGCCCGTGGACCCAATTCCCGAGGTGCCCGCGCTACCGGATCTGACTATGTCTGATGTTTCTCATGTTGACCCCCAGTCGCCACGGCTTGTCACGCAACCGGACGGCTGGAGTGTGGTCGGGCTTGAGACGAATCTGATAGCGAGCATCCAGACTCACACGGTGTCGACCGTAGTTCGAAACTTCGACGTGGAGGTGCGATTCACGCCCGTGCGTTACGACTGGGCATATGGAGACGGCTCCAGCGCTGTGACCACCGTGCCGGGCGCACCGTGGTCTGTTCTGGGCGTACCTGAATTCGCGCGCACGCCGACGAGCCATCGATATGTCAATGTTGCTGCCGTCACACCTCACGTGGATGTCTGGTACTCCGTTGACTATCGGCGCCCAGGTGAGGCGTGGAGACGAATCGATGGTTCGCTCTCCCGTCCGGCAGATGCACCTGTGGTCTTTCTTCAAAATGCCGACACCGTGCTGGTTACTGGACCGTGCTCTGCGGGAAGGGTGAGTGTCGGCTGCCGATAGGCTCGATTCTCAGGCGTTGTTCAGCCTGCGCATAGATTTCCCACATGCTGGGACGGCAGGGTCGTAACGTGCAGAAAGGATCAGTCACACATCATGAATGACAAATCTACTTATTACTTCCCGCCGGAGGACGCGGCGAAACTCCCTCAGGGGGCACCCGCGAAGAGTTCATCTCCTCGGCGACGAGCTTCAGAACCAACCGTTTCTGCCCCACGTGAGAGGTCGCGTGTTGTGCCACTCGTTGCCGCCCTCGCGGTCGGCGCCGTCATCGGTGGAGCATCAGGAGCTGGGGCCGCGCTTTTTCTCACGACCTCGAACGGAAGCGGAAACGTTGCCTCGACGAGTGAGACCCAAGGCATCACAATCAATCGGCCCGACAGCGTCACGGGAGTGACCGCTGTAGCCGCGGCTGTTTCACCAAGCGTGGTCACACTGAGTGTGTCCGACGCAACTGGCGGCGGTGGAAGCGGGTCTGGCGTGGTGCTGTCATCTGACGGGTTCGTACTGACGAACAACCACGTGGTCACACTCGACGGTTCAGCGTCAATCCCGGAGATTCAGGTTCGCGACAACAACGGAAACCTGTTCAGCGCCACCATTGTCGGAACGGACCCCACCGTTGACCTCGCTGTGATCAAGATTGACGATGTGTCGGGAATGCAACCCATTGAATGGGCCGACTCGTCGAAACTTAACGTCGGCGATGTCACCATCGCGATGGGGGCTCCACTCGGACTCGCAGGAACTGTGACGACAGGAATCATTAGCGCTCTCAACCGAAGCATCCAGATTGCCAGCACCGCGACTCCTGAAGACTCAGGGTCAACGACACCCGACCCGTCGAATCCATTCGATTTCTTCAACTTCGACTTAGGACCAGGTCAGTCGGGCGGAGCCTCGGCAGGCGCCTCCATTTCAATTCCGGTTATTCAGACGGATGCGGCAATCAACCCTGGAAACTCAGGTGGTGCGCTTCTTGATGCCAATGGCAAGCTCATCGGAATCAACGTTGCGATTGCTAACGCAGGAAGCGCGTCCGGACAAGCTGGGAACATTGGCGTCGGATTTGCCTTGCCGTCGAACCTTGCGAAGCGAGTATCGGACGAAATCATGTCGACCGGAAAAGCAACGCACGGACTTCTCGGAGCGAAGGTCAGCGACGCGGCTAATGCTGAGGGAAGCACCACGGTCGGTGGCCGACTCGAGGAAATCTCCGCTGGTGGGGCTGCAGCGAAGGCCGGGCTCAAGAGCGGTGACGTGGTGCGCAAGTTCAACGGTTACCCCGTGACGGATGCCAGCGATCTCACCGCACTCGTGCGCACGAGTGCTGCGGGTGAGACCGTCGACGTCGAAATCCTTCGCGCTGGTGAGGTTCAAGTGATCTCGGTCACGCTCGGAACGTACGTCGGATAGCTAGACCCGTCAGCCCCGCCACGCAATCTCAGCGTGGCGGGGCTTTCTTTGCCTCGTATGCTAGAACTCATGTTGATTCGTCTGCCGCTGATGAGCGCGCAAGATTCGCCAACCGGCGGTGGAACATCCACCCTCGAAAGCGAGCTTGAGGAGCTCCTTCGTGACGAACAACTCGACGAAGGCGACCACGAACGGTTCTCGCACTATGTGCGCAAAGAAGACATTGTCGAATCGGCTGTGACGGGCAAGCCGGTGTACGCGTTGTGCGGAAAGAAGTGGACACCCAATCGCGCGCCCGAGAAGTTTCCCGTGTGTCCCACGTGCAAAGAAATCTACGAGGGTCTTCGCGATGAGTAGAGACGCCCCCATCGGAGTCTTTGACTCCGGCGTCGGAGGACTTACGGTTGCACGCGCGATTCGTGACTCTCTTCCGCACGAATCAATCATCTATATCGGTGACACCGCACATTCTCCCTATGGCAACAAGTCGATTGCGGAGGTTCGAGAGTATTCGCTCAACGTGCTCGACACCTTGGTCGAACAGGGAGTGAAGATGCTCGTCATCGCCTGCAACACCGCGAGTGCTGCGATGTTGCGGGATGCCCGGGAGCGTTACGACGTCCCGGTCGTCGAAGTTATTCAACCCGCCGTGCGGGCTGCCGTTGCCGCAACGCGAAACAACCGCGTCGGTGTGATTGGCACAACGGCGACCATCACCTCGCGCGCCTACGATGATGCTTTCGCAGCCGCGCCGCACATCAACGTCTTCACGCAGGCAAGCCCACGCTTCGTCGAGTTTGTGGAGGCCGGACAAACAAGTGGTGACGAAGTACTCTCCGTTGCTCGTGAATACCTTGCCCCACTCATTGCCGAGAACATCGACACGCTCGTTTTGGGATGCACTCACTATCCGTTTCTTCGCGGTGCACTCGCTTATGTCATGGGAGAAAACGTTCGACTCGTTTCGAGCGACAACGAGACCGCAAAAGACGTCTACCGAGAGCTGGTCAATGCTCATCTCGATCGTGGAATCGGGGCTGCCCCGGTTTTTCGGTATGAGGCAACCGGAGAAGACACACCCGAATTTATGCGCCTCGCGCGCCAACTTCTCGGCCCACAAATCGAGAACGTTGAGTTTCTTGCCACGGGTCGCCTCGATCTGCCAAACCACAACTAAAGGAGTATCGAAGTGACCGACACTGCAACTCGCGCCGATGGGCGCGCAAACGACGAATTGCGCGTCATTGAAATCGAACGCGGATGGAGTGCGCAAGCCGAGGGCTCAGCTCTGATTTCGTTCGGACGCACGAAAGTGCTGTGCACGGCATCCTTCACAAATGGCGTTCCCCGCTGGATGGTTGGCAAGGGCAAAGGGTGGGTTACCGCCGAATACGCCATGATTCCGCGTTCGACCAATGAGCGTATGGACCGCGAATCCGTAAAGGGAAAAATCGGTGGTCGCACGCACGAGATTTCTCGCCTGATTGGACGAAGTCTTCGCGCTGTTGTCGACATGAAAGCACTCGGCGAGAACACCATCGTCATCGACTGTGACGTTCTGCAGGCCGACGGGGGAACAAGAACCGCCGCCATCACCGGAGCGTTCGTAGCGCTCGCCGATGCGATCGAATGGGGACGCGAGCACAACTTCATCGCCAAAAAATCGAACCCACTCATTGATTCGGTCGCCGCTGTGTCGGTTGGCATCATTGACGGCCATCCCATGCTTGATTTGGCATATGTTGAGGACGTTCGCGCGGAAACCGACATGAATGTTGTTGTCACCGGCCGCGGTCTTTTCGTTGAGGTTCAGGGAACGGCCGAAGGTGTGCCGTTTGACCGCCGCGAACTCGACGCACTGCTCGATCTTGCGGTCGGTGGATGCGCAGAGCTCACGTCACACCAAACCAGCGTGCTCGGCACGGGTTTTGGTCTCACGTCGTCATCGAGTACCTGAGCAAGCAACCGGACAGCCGGCAGGGTCAACGTTGAGTCTCCAATTCGTTCTCGCAACGCACAACGCTCACAAGATTGATGAGTTTCGAACCATCCTTGGAGCCGGGGGCGGAGGTGGTATCGGTGCCATCGATGTCATCGGTTACGACGGTCCCGAACCCACAGAAGATGGCGCCTCCTTCGCAGATAACGCGCTGATCAAGGCTCGCGCTGCTGCTCGTCACACCGGACTACCGTCGCTCGCCGATGATTCAGGTCTGTGTGTCGATGTCATAAACGGCGCTCCTGGTATCTTCTCGGCCCGATGGGCCGGCGTGAAGCGGGGCGACGCCGCCAACCGGTCTCTCTTGCTTGAACAGCTCGAGGATGTTCCTGACCATCTCCGAACGTGCTACTACGTGTGCGTGATTGCGGTGGTCATTCCCGATGGCGAGGGTCTCAAGCCTCAGGAGTTCGTTGTCGAGGGCCGATGGTCCGGCACGCTCACTCGGGAACCCCGTGGATCGAACGGTTTCGGTTATGACCCGATTTTTCTCCCGCGGGGGAACGAGGTTACTGCCGCTGAGATGGACCCGGCGACGAAGAATGCTGAGAGCCACCGCGCTCGGGCGCTCGCCGAGTTACAGAAGGCCTTGGGCGAACTCGCTAGTTGATCTGGCCGAGCGCTGTCGTCGCGTTATGTCTTGGCGCGACTTCGTTGCGCCCACAGCACCGAACCGATGACTCCGAGGGCGGCTACCAGAGTCCAGATTGTTACTGATTCGCCGAGCAGGAGCGCCGACCATCCCAGCGTCAGTAACGACTGCAATTGCTGAACCTGACTACCAAAAGCGGTGCCCAACATCGCGAGACCTTTGTACCAGGCGAAGAACCCGAAAAACATCGAACCGAAGGCGAGCCCCAGCAACGCAAGCCACTCGACACCGGTTGCCTCGAGGGGGTTGGGTCCGACAAACCACAGCGCGGCAGTCAGCGGCACCGTCACGGGAAGTGCGAGAACAACAACCCAGGAAATGACCTGCCAACCTGGGCGTTCGCGTGACAGGTTTGCGCCCTTGACGTACCCCCACGATGACGAAACGACTGCGCAGATAACGAAGAAGTCAGCGAGCAGGTCGCCGCCCTCAGCGCCACCCCGCGAGAGTGAAAAGATCACGAGAATCGCGGTGCCTGTGCTGGCGGCAAACCAAAATGATCCTGCGACGCGTTCGTGTGTGGAAATGACTGCGAGGAACGCGGTCATCAACGGCATGAAGGCTGCGATCACGGCGGCGTGGGCACTTGTCGTGCGCTCGAGGGCCAGCGTGATGAAAATCGGCCACCCAAAAATGTTCATGGCGATGGGCCACAAGAATCCCGAGATTTCGTGACGCTTGATCATGGGAACCCGCGCGACCTTGAGAACAATGACCCCGGCGATTCCTGCAATCACGGCACGTGCTGTGTTCAAGAAG
>JBFYOK010000034.1:0-5025 GCA_041303845.1 Microbacteriaceae bacterium
GGCATGGTTCGGCAGTGGCAGACGCTGTTCTACGACGGCCGCTATTCGAACACCGACCTCAACACCGGTCATGACACGGTTCGCGTGCCCGACTTTGTCAAGCTCGCCGAAGCGTATGGCGTTCTCGGCATTCGCGTGACGAAGCAAGAAGAAGTGGATGCGGCAATCAAGCTCGCACTCGAAACGAACGACCGCCCGGTTCTCATCGACTTTGTGGTGAGTGCCGACGCGATGGTCTGGCCGATGGTCCCGCAGGGCGTGAGCAACAGTTACGTGCAGTACGCGAAAGACCACGCACCGACCTGGGACACGGACGAGTAGGGGAGAGCACAATGCCAACACACATTTTGAGCCTCCTTGTGGAGAACAAGCCTGGTCTGCTGACGCGCGTCGCCGGACTTTTTGCCCGCCGCGGATTCAACATCGAGTCACTCGCCGTTGGGCACAGCGAAGTCGAAGGGCTGTCGCGCATCACCGTCGTTGTCGACGTCGATCAGCTTCCACTCGAGCAGGTCACGAAGCAGCTCAACAAGCTGATCAACGTGATCAAGATTGTTGAACTCGACGCCGTGCAGTCGGTCGCACGTGAGCACATGCTCATCAAGGTGCGCGTCGACAACCAGACGCGCTCGCAAGTTCTCGAAGCGGTGATGTTGTTCCGCGCATCCGTTGTGGATGTGGCCAGTGACTCGCTCGTCATCGAAGTAACGGGTGACTCGGGCAAGACGACCGCCTTGTTGAAAGTGCTCGAGCCTTACGGAATCAAAGAGATTGCGCAGTCGGGTCTGCTCGCCATCGGTCGCGGACCGAAGTCGATAACCGAACGCGTCTTCAAGAACTAAAACAACTAACCTGTTCACGGCGAGACTTACGCCCATAAAAAACGAAAGAGACACCACAGTGGTCGAGATTCACTACGAAAAAGACGCCGACATCAGCCTGATTAAGGGCAAGAAGGTCGCCGTTATCGGATACGGCTCGCAGGGTCACGCGCACGCGCTCAACCTGCACGAATCAGGTGTCGAGGTCGTTGTCGGCCTCAAGCCCGGCTCGAAGTCCATCGTCAAGGCTGAAGAAGCCGGACTCAAGGTGATGACCACCTCTGACGCAGCTGCTTGGGGTGACGTCATCGTCATCCTCGCTCCCGACCAGGTGCAGCGCCACCTGTACAAGGACGACATCGAGCCCAACCTCAAGCCGGGCAAGACGCTCGTCTTCGGACACGGGTTTAACATCCGCTTTGGCTACATCACCGCTCCTGATGGCGTCGACGTGATTCTCGTTGCACCTAAGGGCCCCGGTCACACCGTTCGCCGTGAGTACGTTGCCGGTCGCGGCGTTCCCGTGATCGTCGCCGTCGAAAAGGACGCATCGGGTCAGGCATGGAACCTCGCGTGGTCGTACTCGGCTGCAATCGGTGGCCTTCGTGCCGGTGGCATCAAGACCACGTTCACCGAAGAGACCGAAACCGACCTGTTCGGCGAGCAGGCCGTTCTCTGTGGTGGCACGTCTCAGCTCGTGATGTACGGCTTCGAGACCCTCGTCGAAGCTGGCTACCAGCCCGAGATTGCGTACTTCGAGGTTCTGCACGAGCTGAAGCTCATCGTCGACCTCATGTGGGAGGGCGGCATCGCTAAGCAGCGCTGGTCGGTTTCCGACACCGCTGAGTACGGCGACTACGTCTCGGGCCCTCGCGTCATCGACCCGAGCGTCAAGGCGAACATGCAGGCCGTTCTCGCTGACATTCAGTCTGGCGCGTTCGCCAAGCGTTTCATTGACGACCAGGATGCCGGTGCTCCCGAATTCCTCGAGCTGCGCGAAAAGGGTGCCTCGCACTCGATCGAGGCAGTCGGACGCAAGCTCCGCGGCATGTTCGCGTGGCGTCCGCAGGACAAGGACTACGTGGAAGGCTCGGCCGCGCGCTAATCGCGCCGACGAACACAGTCACATGGCTTCTGACGACGACGCTCTCTCGTGGGCCGGCGACCGCGAGGATCGCGCGCCCAACGTGAGGGCGTCGTCGTCTAAGCCCGCAGCCAAGAAACCGGCTGCAAAAAAGCCGGCGGTAAAGAAACCGGTCGCGAAGAAACCAGCGGTCAAGAAACCGGCCGCCAAAAGGCCAGTCGCCAAAAAGCCAGCCGCGACCGAGACCGGCCCGATTGTGCATCCTTCGGTTGTCGGCGACAAGCCAGCCAACCTTCACGATGACGTCGATCCGTCGTTTGACGAACTGGTCAAGCCCGAGCCTCCCCCACAGGCCTCTGCGGGTGCGCTTGTGTCGTATGGTTTGTTCGCTGGCCTGTACCTCTTGTTCTCGGTCGCGTGGCTCATCATTGCCCTGAGCCCACCCGTTCAATTTGCCGACGTCGTGTCGTCGTTCATGTGGGTCGCGTCACTGTGGCTTGCCACTCTTGGCGGCATCATCTGGTTCATCGCCGTCTTCATTCTCGGTCGCAACCACGGCTTCGGCTGGAAATTCATGATGTTACTGCTCGGCCTTGTGGTGCTCATCCCGTGGCCATATCTGTCTTTGGCGGTGCGATGAAGCGCGGCGTCGGCGGGTGGATTCTCGTCATTCTCTTTGGTGTTCTGCTCGCCCACGATGTGTGGGAGGGCCTCGGCAACGTGCTCGGCAAGTACTACGAAAGCGTTCAACTCGGACTCGAGCTCTCGTGGATTGGGTGGCTGATTCTCGGCACCAACCTGCTCGCCCCGGTCGTATTGTTCATCATCGGTCTCATTGCGACGAGGCGAAAAGGGTTTGGTGACGCCCTCATCGTGTGGATTCTGATTGTTCTGATTTCGGCAATTATCGGGGCCGACATCGTGCTCGCGGGAAGTGGCTACTCGCTGCTCCACGTGGCTGTGTAACCGCGCCACGACGAAAAAGTCGCACCACTGCCCAAAGGTAGAATTCACACGTGACCAAACCCATTGTGCTTATTGCCGAAGAGCTCTCGCCCGCCACGATTGACGCGCTCGGACCCGACTTCGACATTCGCACAGTGGATGGAACGGACCGCCCGGCTCTGCTCGAGGCCGTCAGCGGGGCATCCGCAATTTTGGTTCGAAGCGCCACAAAGGTTGATGCCGAAGTGATTGCGGGCGCACCGAATCTCAAGGTCATTGCTCGCGCCGGTGTTGGGCTCGACAACGTCGACATCAAGGTTGCGACCGAGGCGGGCGTCATGGTTGTCAACGCGCCGACGTCAAACATCATCTCTGCGGCCGAACTCACCATCGGGCACGTTCTGAGCCTGGCCCGTCACATCCCGGCGGCGCACGCGGCCCTCGCCGAGGGCAAGTGGAAGCGCAGCGCCTACACGGGCACCGAACTTTTTGAAAAGACGATTGGCATCATCGGCCTCGGCCGCATCGGCGCACTCATTGCCGCCCGGTTGCAGGCGTTCGACATGAAGGTTGTTGCCTACGACCCCTACGTCACATCGGCGCGCGCGCAGCAACTCGGGGTTCAACTGCTCTCTCTTGACGAACTGCTCGCCGAGAGTGACTTCATCACGATTCACATGCCGAAGACTCCAGAGACCACAGGCATGATCAGCACGCCACAGCTCAAGGCCATGAAGAAGTCGGCGTACATCGTCAATGTTGCTCGCGGTGGTCTCATCGACGAGGATGCCCTGCACGACGCTCTCGTCGCCGGCGAGATTGCCGGAGCAGGCCTCGACGTGTTCGTGAACGAGCCACCCACCGACCCCAAGTTGCTCGGGCTGCCGAACGTTGTGGTGACACCTCACCTCGGCGCATCCACCGACGAAGCTCAAGAAAAGGCCGGCATCTCGGTCGCGAACTCGGTTCGGCTCGCGCTCGGCGGAGACCTCGTGCCCGACGCAGTCAACGTAGCCGGTGGTGTGATCGACCCCTACGTGCGCCCGGCTATCCCACTGTTCGAAAAACTGGGCCAGGTTTTCTCCGGTCTCGCTCACAGCAGCCCGCTCCTCAGTGTTGACGTTGAGGTGCGCGGAGAGATCACGCAGTACGACACGTCGGTTCTCCGCCTGGCTGCGCTCAAGGGCATCTTCACGAACGTGGTCAGCGAATCCGTCTCGTATGTCAACGCACCTTTGTTGGCTGAACAGCGCGGCATCGAGGTGCGCACGTTCACTCACGAAGAGAGCCCCGAATACCGCACGGTCCTGTCGCTGCGCGGCGCCCTCAGCGACGGCTCGCAGGTGTCGGTCTCGGGTACCCTCGTGGGCACGAAGCAGACACAGAAGATTGTCGAAATCAACGGCTACGAGGTGGATGTTCCGATCGACGCTCACCTGATCGTCATGCAGTACACCGACCGCCCGGGAATCGTTGCCGTTTATGGCAAGGAATTCGGCGAGGCGAACATCAACATTGCCGGCATGCAGATTGCCCGACAGGAACTCGGCGGAAAGGCACTGAGCGTGCTCACCGTTGACTCACCTGTTCCGCACGCGTTGCTTGAGAAGGTTCGCACGGCAATTGACGCCGACGTGATGCTCGAAGTAGACATCACCGACTAACGAGAAAGCTCACGATGACGAAATCACTCAAACTCGCGGTCATCCCCGGTGATGGCATCGGCCCAGAAGTTGTGGCCGAGGGGCTCAAGGTTCTCGACGCCGTTGCGGCTACCGAAGGCCTCACGATTACGAAGACACTGTTTTCGCTGGGCGCTGATCGCTTTCTTGAAACGACTGATGTCCTCACCGAGGATGACCTCGCAGCGATTCGCGCGAACGACGCGATTTTGCTCGGCGCCGTTGGCGGGGCTCCCGGAGATCCGCGCATCCCGGCCGGAATCATCGAACGCGGACTGCTACTCAAACTGCGCTTTAGCCTCGACCACTACGTCAACCTGCGCCCAACTAAGTTGATGCCCGGTGTGGTCAGCCCGCTGGCGAGCCCGGGTGACGTCGACTTCGTTGTTGTGCGCGAAGGAACCGAGGGACCCTACGTCGGCAACGGCGGAGTTGTGCGTGAAGGTACGCCGGCCGAGGTCGCGAACGAACTGTCGGTGAACACCGCGTTCGG
>JBFYOK010000035.1:0-6885 GCA_041303845.1 Microbacteriaceae bacterium
CGTCAAGAGCGGGAAAATCGGTGTCCGCCTCGAGGAACCCGTCATACGCCGGCGTCGCCTTGAGCACTTCGTGGTGAATAACGGTGTGACCGAGTTCGGTCAGATACTCCGCCACGTAGCCGTAGTCGGAAGCAACGGTCTCTTCGTGCGTGATGAGCAGGATTGTCTTGGGCATGTGTGCCTTCTCCTTAGATGACGTCGCGGTAGCGCGTCGTTTCCCAGTCGGTCACCCACGCGGCGAATGCAGCCATCTCATTTTGTTGCATCACCGTGAAGTTTTCGACGAAGTCGTGTCCAAAGCATTCGGTTGTCCACGCGCTGTTCGAGAAGTTGGCGAGGGAGTCGCGCATATTCGTTGCGAAGCGTGGCAGGCTCTCGTCCACGTGGGGGTCGCCAACAGACTCAGGTTGCAGCGCATAGTCGTTGCGCAGCCCGTCGAGGCCGGCCTGTAAGTACCCCTGCGCGACGAGGTAGGGGTTCGAGTCGGCGGCAGCCCAGCGAATCTCGAGGCGCGTGCCTGGGCCAGCGTGCGTGATGCACCGAACGCCAACCATGCGATTGTCGAGTCCCCAGCACACCTGCGTGGGTGAGAACGAATAGTCGACGATGCGCTTGTAATCGTTGATGGTTGGCTGAGCAATGATCTGGAGCTCGAGATTGTGCTTCAAGACACCGGCGAGGTACTTGCGCATGACGTCGGAGTGAACAGCGTGGTCACTGTCTTCTGAAGCGAAGATGTTTTTGCCCTTGAGGTCAGTGAGGCTCTGGTGCACGTGCATGCCTGAGCCGGCGCCGCCATTGATTGGCTTTGCCATGAACGTCGCGTGCAACCCGTTTTGACGTGCAACGCGACGCACGATGTGGCGGAACAAGATTGTCTTGTCCATCATCGTGAGGGCATCGTCGTACTTGACGTTGATTTCGATCTGGGATGGTCCGTACTCGACGTTGCTCGCCTCGACCTCTATCCCTGAGCGCAAGAGCACCTGGCGAATCCCGCCAATCACGCCCTCGAGTTCGTCGGCGCGATCCATCGAGTAGCAGTACGCCTGGTCGCTAATCGGGTTCCAGTTCTCATCGAAGAGGTGAAACTCGAGTTCGGTGGCCATGTTGATGAGGTAACCCATGTCACGGTATTCCTCGATGGTTTTCTTGAGCATTCCGCGACCATCCATCGTGATGGGTTCGCCCGTGTGGCCGTCCACCATGTCGCACATCACGGTTGCCATGCCGTCTTCCCAGCCGGCGATGCGGAACGACTGTAGGTCGGGCACGGCCTTCATGTCTGGTGCACCCATGTCGTTGTCGAACCATGGGGTCGACTCGACGTCGGAGCGGAAGTTCCACGAGAACGCAACGGCTGCGATGGCAAAGCCTGCACCCGAGAGGAACTGCTCGACGGGAAGGCGCTTGCCGCGGGGCAATCCCCAGGTGTCGGTGAAGATGCACTCGACGGTGTGGATGTTGTTGTCTGTGATGATCTTCTTGACATCAGCCATCGTGGGGGCGGTGGAAGCGTTGTTCGTTGCCATGGTTCCTCATCTTTGAGTGCCAAATCCGAGCGTCGGATATACAATATTTTCTAGCGTAACGGCACGAAACTTTGTCGGCAACCAGCCGGAGTAGGTCGTTCGACAAATCTCAGCGTGGAGTGCACATGAAGTCAATGGTTTTGGTCGAAGCGAACAAGCCGCTGGTAGCCGAAGATCGCGATATTCCCGTTGCTGGCCCCGGTCAGGAGGTCATCAAGGTCGTGGCGTGTGGCGTGTGCCACAGCGATATTCACGTGGCCGATGGGCACTTCGGCGGACCACTACCGATGGTTCTTGGCCACGAGGTTGTTGGAGAGCATCCTGAACTCGGTCGTGTGCTTGTCTACGCCCCCTGGGGCTGCCGCAAGCCCGACTGCCGCCAGTGCAATGACGGTCTCGAGATGATCTGTGCTAACAGCCACGAAGCGGGCGTTGTCGACGACGGTGGATATGCGCAGTACATGCTCGTTCCAAGCCGCGACTACCTCATTCCGATTGGCGATCTCGACCCCGTGCAGACCGCACCGCTCGCCTGTGGTGGCTTGACGGCGTTCCGTGCCGTCAAGCGCGTTCTGCCTCACCTCGGACATGCCGGCTCCAAAGCCGTGATCATCGGCGCCGGCGGGCTCGGCCAGTTCGCGATTCAGTTCTTGAAGAAACTCTCTGGTGCTGAGTTGACCGTGCTCGACATGGCAGATGACAAGCTCGCCGCTGCTCTCGAGCTCGGAGCAGACCACGCAGTCAAGGCTCTGCCAGAGGGAGTGAAGTACGACGCCATCATCGATTTCGTCGGCGCGAACCCAACACTTGCGGCAGCGGGCAAGTCCGTGAATCGCCAGGGCATCATTGTGGTCGTTGGTCTGGCCGGTGGCCGACTCGAATTCGGCGTCGGTGTGATTCCGTCGGAGACCGTGCTCACCAGTTCGATTTGGGGCAGCTTGGCCGAACTACACGAACTGCTCGACTTCGTGCGCCGCGAGGGTGTGGCTCACATGGTTGAGACGCTCCCTCTTGATTCCGCCCAGGAAGCGCTCGACCGGCTTCGCCGCGGGGACATCCGCGGTCGTGTCGTGCTGACCGTCGACTAATTTTTCTCCCGCCACCGACTAGGAGCATACAGTGAGCACACCACCGGTATTTCCGACTAAGTCCGCCACCGAATGGACCACATATGCGTCGGGGCTCACGTGGCCGAGCGCGATGATTATCGACGGCAAGCCGAAGGTTGCCCGCGATGAAAACCTCGTCGATCTCGTCACCCCGCGTGACGGTTCGATCATCACGAAGGTGCCGTACGCCGGCGAAGAAGAACTCGAACTTGCTGTCGCCGCCGCTCGCCGAGCGTTCGACGAGGGGCCGTGGCCGCGCATGGCGCCGAAGCAGCGTAAAGAACTCATGCTCGCCTGGGTCGCTCTCATGGAAGAGCACCGCACCGAGCTGGCCACCATGCTCAGTGTTGAGATGGGCAAGCCGATTGCGGATGCTTGGGGCATCGAACTTCGCGCGCTCATCAACACCTATCGCTGGTACGCCGAGATCGCCGACAAAGAGCTCGATGAGATTTCACCGATTGGCGATGACCTCGCACTCATCACACGCGAACCGGTTGGTGTCGTCGCCGTTGTGACCCCGTGGAACTTTCCGCTCACGCTGTCGGCGTGGAAGATTGCCCCGGCGCTCGCCGTGGGATGCACGGTCGTGCACAAACCGGCGGACCTCACGCCACTCACCGCGGTTCGAATCGCGGAGTTGGCACTCGAGGCGGGCATCCCGGCCGGTGTTTTGAACGTGTTGCCGGGCCGTGGCTCGGTTGTGGGTAAGGGCTTGGGGCTCCATCGTGCAGTCGACTCGCTCGCCTTCACGGGTTCGACCGAGGTTGGTCGCGCATACATGGAGTACGCCGCGCAGTCGAATCTCAAGCGCGTGTGGCTCGAGCTTGGTGGCAAGTCACCGAACATCATTCTTTCGGATGCACCGGATCTGCAAGATGCCATAGACACGGCCGCGTGGGGGATCTTCTTCAACACGGGCCAGATGTGCACGGCACCGTCGCGCCTCATCGTTCATCGGGATGTTGCCGACGCGGTTATTGCGGGCGTGCTCGCAGCGGCCAAGAACTATCACCCGGGTGACCCATTTGATCCGGCGACCAAGATGGGTCCGCTGGCCTCGTCGTCACGTCGCGCGGAGGTGCAGGCGCACGTCGACGCCGCCCTCAAGGACGGCTCGAAGCTCGAACTCGGCGGCAAGTCGATTGATCTGCCAGGTGTGCTGGCCGGGGGTGCTTACTACGAACCGACGGTCTTTGTGGATGTCGCGCCCGACTCGTCACTTGCCCAAAACGAGGTGTTCGGACCGGTTCTTGCCGTCACGACCGTCAAGGACGACGACGAAGCCATTCGCGTGGCAAACAACTCTGACTACGGCCTGGCTGCCGGCCTCTGGACGGCCAACGTGTCGAAGGTGCACCGCTTGTCTCGCCAGATTCGTGCGGGCACAGTGTGGGTGAACTGCTACGAGGAGGGCGATCTCACAGTCCCCTTTGGTGGCTTCAAGATGTCGGGTAACGGACGCGATAAGTCACGTCACGCCATGGAGAAGTACACCGAGCTCAAGACGACGTACGTCAAGCTCTAGCCTTCCAAGAAGAAAGGGGCACCCACCTTGTACAGGTGAGTGCCCCAGTCTTTTTCGCTTGACTTAGGAAACCATGTCCTTCGTCAGCGACGCGTTCTCCTTCTTGTTGATCAGCGCGCTGATCAAACCAATGACGAAGAAGATGACCGGCAACGTCACGAGGAACCATCCCAGCGGACTGAGCGCAAACGAGCTCTCCGGCAATGACGGGTCGACACCTTCGGCAGCCGTTCCTGCGAGCAGGTTGAAGCGTGCCGCGATCAGGTACAACGCGAGCGTCATGCCGACGGCTGCAAGAGCGGGTGCAATCTTGCCCTGCCACACATTCGCGCCCTTGTTCTTCGCGAAGTACACGATGACGGCGATGCTGACCAGGATCTCGACGACCGTGATTGCCAGAACGGCAACCGCGCTCAACCAGTAGAACAGGTTTGCAATCGGGTCAAGGTTGAACAGAGCAAAGAGCCCGACAACTATGAAGCCGATGATCGACATCGTCCAGACGCCACCCGAAGGAGCGCCACGGCCGTTGGTCTTGGAGAGAGCTGCGGGAAGAACGCCACCACGCGACATCGCGAAGAAGTAGCGAGCTCCAGCGTTCTGGAATGCGAGCAGACCGGCGAACAAGCTCGTGATGAGGAGTACACCCATAACCACGGCCATCCACTCACCGACGAACTCGCTTGCGAGCGAGAACAGCACTGCCGCAGGGTCAGCCAGTGGCGTGCCTTCGATTGTCGAACGCTCGAGGACCTGGTTGACAGCCTCATTGGCACCAAGACCGGTCATCATCGCGAACGTCACGACTGCGAACAGACCCGCGATGATTCCGATTGCCCAGTAGGTGGCCTTGCGAACCGTGTTCTTTGCATCCTTGGCTTCTTCACCGTAAATGGCCGTCGATTCGAATCCGATGAAGGATGCGAATGCGAACGCGAGCGCGATACCTGCGGTTCCCGTGAAGCCACCGGCGAACACGAGAGTCGGGTCGAAGCTGGCCTGGAAGTTGAATCCTTCAGGACCGCCGGTTGAGAAGATGGCAACGGCAACGATAACCATCGAAACGACCTCAAGTGTCGTCAGAACGCCGAGGAACTTAGCTCCAACGTCTACGCGGAAGAGGGAGAACAATGTGACCAGAACCCATCCCACAACGAACCAAACGAACCACGGGATGTCAACGCCAAGAGCGCCGAACGTGAGGCTCATCATGGCGCCGAAGAAACCGTAGATGCAGAACTGAACGGTCATGTAGGCGAGAGCAGACACGAAGGCTGACGCGACTCCAACGTTCACGCCGAGGCCCTTGCCGATGTAGGCAAAGAACGCGCCAGCGTTGGTGACCTTGTGGCTCATGGCCGAGAATCCGACGCTGAACAACAGCAGAACAATTCCAACGAAAACGTAGGCACCGGGGACGGCAGCTCCGTTTCCAAGGACAGTTGCAACCGGAACAACTCCGGTCATACCCGCCATGGGCGCCGAAGCGGCCACGACGAAGAAGACGATGCCGAAGACACCCAGGCGCCCCTTACTCAGGCCGCCACCCTTCTTCTTATCGACAGTGGTTGACATATCTGATCTCCTCATTGAGTTCATGTGTTAATCGTTTGGATATAAACGACATTGCAACAATGCCAATGTGGCATCGTCGCCGTCAAGTCACAATACAACGCGTAACAACAAAATATGGAATATTTTTTGACGGCTTGTCACGTGGAATTGGTCGAGCGGGCCTATTTGTTTGGATACGAATGACCTATACACTTTTGTCTCATGAGTGAACTTAAGGGTTTCCTGGCTCCGAAGACTCCGACGGGCAAGAGCGCGATCATCCCGAACATGCCGTGGCATTACTCGGGCACGTTGCTCACGGTGGAGTATCTGACTGACCCCGCGAACGTTCGTGCGATTCTGCCTCCCGAACTTGAGCTCGCCGATGAGCACCCGGGTGCGGTCGCACTGATTTGGGCCGACTGGCAGTCGTGCAGCGATGACTTTGAAGAGTTGCTTGACCCCGACCGCTCTCAGTACATGGAGACGTTTGTCGTCGTGCGCTGCAAGTACGAGGGCGTGACCTACAGCCGCTGTGTCGCAATTTGGGTCACAAAAGACTTCGCGATGGCCCGCGGCTGGTTCCAGGGCTACCCCAAGAAGCTCGGCTCAATGCACGCCACTCGCGTGTACAACCGCGGCAAGGCGACCGCACGACTCGAAAAGGGCGCAAAGTTCGGCGCGAGCTTGGCTGCCTACGACCACCGTCTGGCCACCGCGAAGGTGACACTTAACGGTCCGGTCGAGAGCAACGGCTTCGTCAACGGTCACAAGATGCTGCACAGTCGCTGGGTTCCGTCGATCACCCCGGGTGCCGGCAACTCGCTTGATCAACTCATCACGATGGGCGGAGTCGACCTCGATCTCGGCCCCGCATGGGGTGGCACGGCGGAGTTGGCCCTTGCCGATTCACAGTGGGATGAGCTGGGCTCACTTCTCCCCGTCAACGAGATCCTCGGCGGTTACTTCCGCGAGGTTGGCACCACGTTCAATGGCGGTGTGCTCGTGGCCGACCTCGGGTCAAACCCAAGTGTCTAGTACGCGGCTGCGTACTCCGTGATTTCCCAGTCGGTGATGTCACGCGTTGAGGGGTCCTTGACCGCTGCCTCGTAGCGGGCGATTTCATCTCGCTTGAGCACCATGAAGACGTCGATGAGCTCTT
>JBFYOK010000036.1:0-6009 GCA_041303845.1 Microbacteriaceae bacterium
TCTGAGAGGTGAGCCCAAAGTCAGCCAACTTCGCGCGCTGCCAGGGCACAATGTCAATCGGCACCAATGATCTCTTGTGAAAGTGTTTGGCAACGGTCGTGCAAAACCCGCAGTCGCCGTCAAAAATCAAGGTCGCACGCACCCTTGCGTGTGAAGATTTCGGAGCCATGGGCTTAGTCAACCCCTTCTACCCATCGAGCTCAGAAAACTTCGCCGCCATCGTCGGATTGTTCTTCGTGAGCTTCTTGACAGTGACGTCTTGAGCCTTGTCATTGGCCAAACGCAAGTTGCGCTCGGAGCCTTCAAGCGATTCCTTGATTTTTGTCATCTGGGCGATCGTCTTGTCGATGCCTTCGATCGCCTCCTTGTAGCGACGCGCGGCCAGTTCGTAGTTCTTATCAAATGCCGACTTAAACGCATCGAGGCTCTCTTCGAAATGAGTGATGTCGATGTTTTGTTCGCGGATGCGTTCCAGCTCTGCCTTGTATTCGAGTGCACTAGATGCACCATTGCGAAGCAGGGAAATGATGGGGATAAAGAACTGCGGGCGCACGACAAACATCTTGGGGAACTTGTGTGAGACATCCACGATTCCCTGATTGTAAAGATCACTGTCGGCCTCAAGAAGTGACACGAGCACCGCATATTCGCAGTTCTTCTCTCGGCGGTCTTTGTCGAGTTCGGCCAAAAAGGCTTCGTTTGTCTTTTTCGTCGCGGTTGCGTCGTTCTCGTTTTTCATCTCGAACATGATGGAGATGTACTCGACGCCATCGGGGCTTTTGTCTTTGAAGATGTAGTCGCCCTTGCTGCCCGACTTCGAGTCGTTGTCCTTCTCAAAGTAGGCGTGCGGAAAAGCAGTTGCTCGGATGCTGTTGAACTCATGCTCACAGTGTTGCTCGAGCGTTTCACCGACCATCTTCGTCGACAGTTTTGCCTTCATATCCTTGTAAAGCTCGACTTCCGCCTTGAGGATCTTTACCTCGGCTTCATGATCGACCTTGAGCTCGGCTTGCTTGGCCTGCTGCTCCGCTGCGGTGACAGCCAAATCGCGCTTGAGGTCGTCTCGCTCCTTCTCGACCTTGGCGAGCGCCTCCGTTACCGCAAGCTTTTTCTCGACATCGACCTTGTCCAACTTTGCCTTCAGCTCGGCGACCGTCTTTTCGAGCTCAGCAGATTTTGCTTGCGCGTCAGCCGCAGCCTCCGCGGCAACGGTCTTTAACTCTGCTTCCTTGACCCGCTCTGCGTCGGCCAGTCGTTGGTGCATCTCTGACTCGAATTCAGAATTTCGAACCTGCTTCAGGATGTCCGCGTATCCGGCGTCATCCAAAGAAAAGGAGTGACCGCAGCTGGGGCAGATGATTGTGTTCATCCCGCCACGATAACGCGGTGGTGTGACAAAGGTGACCCTAAATCGGCAACTCGGCGATGCGGTCAAGCTTGTGGATGAGGTGCCGGGCGTGCGCCGGTTCACAAAAGCAGGCACACTCAGAGCATGAGCAAACAGAGTGGTCGAGAAACTTTTGGACGTGTCGGGCGTGTGCTTCGGGTGGTTGCGCGCGTGCTACTCGGGCTGGCACTGACCTTCGCGGGAACATCCCACCTCACACTTTCACGGGCTGAGTTTCAAGCACAGGTTCCACCGTGGTTACCCCTCGACGCCGATTTCGTCGTCATCGCGAGTGGTGTGGTCGAAATCGTGCTCGGTCTGTGGCTCGTCATCGGTTATCGCGCACCTCTCGCTGGATGCGTTGCAGCGCTGTTCTTCATCGCCATTTTCCCGGGAAACATTGCCCAGTGGCTTGAACAGCGAGACGCGTTCGGGCTCGACACCGACAATGCGCGGCTCATCCGCCTCTTCTTCCAGCCTGTTCTGGTTCTCTGGGCGCTCTGGTCAACGGGCGCGTGGACCTGGCTTCGGCGTTCGCTGCGTCGCACAACATAGGCTGACCTCATGATGAACGCCGCGACCTCTTCAGGATTCTTTGACCTCGCCTTTGGGCTTCCCCTCCACATTCTGGTCAACCATGCTGTGGCCGTGCTCGTGCCGCTCGGCGCACTGGCTCTCATGCTTGTCATCTTTGTTCCCAAATTGAGGACGCACTACCGCTACCCCGCAGTGGGCATCACGTTTCTCGGCGCCGTGGCTGCGTCCTTGGCATCCGAGTCTGGCGAAGCACTGGCCGAACGCGTTGGTTCTCCCGGTGTTCACGCGGAGTGGGGCGAACGACTCGTTCCCGTCGCTTGGGCCCTGGTGATCGTTGGTGTGGTGTGGGCCATCGTGACGCGGGTCACGACCGCTGCTGCGCGGGTCTGGGCGCTCGTGACATCAATTGCGGTCGTGGGTCTATCCGTTGCATCCATTGTTCTCGTCATCATCACCGGTCACTCGGGTGCAGAAGCAACATGGTCGAATCGCATCGCACCCGCCGAGACGGCCATGTCTTC
This sequence comes from Microbacteriaceae bacterium, assembly GCA_041303845.1. Lineage (GTDB taxonomy): Bacteria > Actinomycetota > Actinomycetes > Actinomycetales > Microbacteriaceae > RFQD01. Next base: position 2,446 of record JBFYOK010000036.1, read on the forward strand.
GCAATCGCCAACGCCGACGCCAACGCCGACGCCGACAACCACCGCTTCAGAGAGCGCGCCGGCGCTAATCGAAACACAGTCCGCCGCGGCTGTACTCAGCGTGGAAATGGTTGCTGCCAACAGCACCCCAGAATCCTGTTGGACGATTGTCAACGGGCAGGTCTACAACCTGACCGAATGGATCGCCCGACACCCGGGTGGCTCTAGAACAATCGAAGGGATGTGCGGTCGCGACGCCACCGCCGACTTTGAGCGGCAACACTCCGGCGAAGGCCAACCGGCGTCCTCTCTGGCTGCGTATTTGATTGGTGAACTCGGTCAGCCCGTTTCCTAACATTCGCTCTTGTCTGATACCTTTTTGATATTACTTTGATATCGGAGGATTTGATGCAGGAAAAAGAAACTCGAGTTTTGCCCGGAATTGTCGGCTTTGTCGTGCTCATTGCCGTGATTGCCGTTGCGGTGTGGATGATTACCCAGATGGCGATGTCCGACGGAACCCTGTGGGGTGTCCCGACGGAAGACTGGACCCTGGTCCCGATTGTGCTGATGGCCCTCGCTGCTTTCATCTCAGCGGGGTTCTTCACGCTGCAACCCAATGAGGCGCGCGTTCTGATTCTGTTCGGAAAGTACCGTGGCACGGTCAAGGCCGCGGGTTGGCATTGGGGAAATCCGCTCTATTCGAATTCTGCGCCCAGCTCGAACCTGCAAGACGAGATTACGAATCAGATCAAATCCGGCAAGGTCACAACGCCGGTGAAGAAGCAGGACGCGCGATTCAAAATTTCTCTGCGCGCACGCACGATCATCGGCGAGGTCATCAAGGTCAACGACCGCAAGGGCAACCCGATCGAAATTGCCGCTGTCGTTGTCTGGCGAATCCACGACACGGCGAAGGCAGTTTTCGAGGTGGATGACTACCGCATGTACATGAAAACCCAAGTCGAAACAGCCCTTCGGCACGTTGCGACGCAATTCGCCTACGACCACAGCGATTCGGGCGAACTCACGGGCGAACTGACGTTGCGGGGCAACTCAGAAGAGGTCTCCCATGAATTGCGGGCTGAGCTGGAGCAAAGACTTGCCGTAGCCGGTGTGGCAATCGACGATGCCCGACTTACTCACCTTGCCTACGCGCCAGAGATTGCCCAGACAATGTTGCGTCGCCAACAAGCCGAGGCAGTCATCAGCGCCCGGCGCAAAATCGTGCAGGGTGCTGTCGGCATGGTCGAGCTCGCACTGACCGATCTTGAAAAGTCGAGCGCGGTCGTTCTGGATGCTGAGCGGCGCGCGGCAATGGTGAGCAACTTGATGGTCGTCTTGTGCAGTGAAAAGGAAGCGACACCGGTCATCAACGCCGGAACGCTATACAGCTAATGGCGAGCGAAAAGAAATCACTGCCGTTGCGCATTTCGCCTGAGCTGTGGGCCGACCTCAAGGCCTGGGCGGAACAGGACATGCGCAGCCTCAACGCTCAGATTGAGGTTCTGCTCCGAGAATCTGTCGAACGGCGAAAGCGCGGCACTGCATCAGCATCATCACGGTCATCCGAAGGCGCAGAAGGCCGCAAAACCGCCTGAGCCCGAAGAATTAGGCTGGACCTATGGGGTTTGGCTCAGACGTGATGCGACAACTGGTGCGCGTCGAGAAGGAGAACCTACAAACGCTTCGGTCCCTGCGCACAGCGGCGGTGTCTGTTGCACTTCCCCTCGGCGCGTGGGTTCTGGGCATCCCCGACGCGATCATTCCGTTGGGTGTCGGAGCTCTTTTCGTGGGAATCGCGGAGTCGAACATCCATCCCGCCCACCGGGGACGCATCATGCTGTGGGCGACAACCTGGCTCATGGTCGCAAGTGCTCTCGGATTTCTTGTTGCACACAGTCCAATACTCGTTGTGCTCGTGTCGGCCCTCGTCGCCCTCGTGACTGGCTGGGTGGGTGTCGCGGGGCCACGCGCAGGCATGATTGGCGTGCTTTCGCTCGTTCTCTTCACCGTCACAGTTGGACTCCCGGAAAGCATCGACCTGTCGGAAACGTTTGTCGCGTTCGTCGGGCTGGGCGGCATCGCGCAATATGGCGTGTTCTTGCTCTTCTACTGGATGGGGCGCAACAGAGCAGGCTCACCACCCGAACGAGAACCTCGCACGGTCTGGCATCGCCTCCGACATGTCGGAACACAGCGCGATGCGTTCCTTCGGCACGCACTCGGCGTCATGATTGCGATCACCGTGGCCACGGTCATTTCGCAGTTCTTGGATGTGCCGCACGAGTATTGGATTCCGATGACGGTCGCGTGGATTTTCAAACCTGATCAGCAGGCGACGGTGATGCGCGTGGCTGAACGCGTTGTCGGCACCCTGCTTGCCGTTGGCTTCGCTTTTCTTTGGGGCACCTACTTCGACGTGCCCGACGCGTTGTTTGTTGTGGCTGCAGTGGGCGCTTACTTGCTCCTCGCGTTTCTGACCAGCAACTACACGATTGCCACGTTCGGGGTGACGTCGTTCGTGCTGGCACTCATGGCCGCAGCCGGCGATCTGTACGAGGAGACCGTTGTTTTTCGTCTCCTCGCAACGCTCACTGCTGGTGCAATCGTCATCGCCGTCATCCTCGTGGTTCGAGGGCGTCGGGCACCGCTTCGCTAGCCACACCTCATCTTTTGCCGCACGGCACAGCGTCACTTTTGCGTGCGACGCAAGAAGCGCGTGAAGCGCCAACTGCGACTGGCTCGCAGTGCGTCCACCTCTGCTTGAAGTTCGCTAATGCGAGACACCAGGGAGTCATAGTTCGCGCCGGACGATACTGAGCTCGGCTCGGGAATGGGTGGCGAAACGAGTGTCGCCACAATCACTTCAATCTGGTCTTGAGTGAAGGAATAGACGGCCGCACTGTCACCCAGATCCGAAGTCGAATCTCGGTCAAGTTCATGCATCGGCGCAAAGACGAGTGCCTCTTCTTCAGGAAGGTACCGATTCAGCTCGGTGAACACGGGAGAAAAGTTTTGCTTGAGCAGTTCAATCACATTCGCGGTCATCGGTCGGGGTGGCACCTGAATATCTGGCAGTTGATTGACCAGTGCATCAGCCAGTGCTTCGGGATTCCGAAAGCTGGTTCTGTTGACCTCTCGTTGAAATGCCTCTTCGCTCACCGTGAGGGAGCGATTGACCGTTTCTTGAGCCGGCGTAGTCAGTGTGATGTCTGCGAGCGGAGCAAGCATGTGTGAAAAAACAGACAGCAGGTCGTGCTTGATTGTCGAGTAATTTCGCACGGTCAACCCAACGCCCAGCTCATCGCACACTGTGAAGAAGTCCAGCGCCAACTGCGGGGGCTTCCATCGGGGCATGAAATCGTTCAGGTCGACTGTCAAACCCTTGCCCTTGACGTGCTGGCCGTATGTTGACCAAAACCACTCAACAGGATGTCTCACAAATGCGACCACTTCGACGGATGTCACGGAGAGAATGTCTCGAACCACTTGAGAATTCTCTGAAAGAACTTTCGGGAGCATCTCATTCGAATACAGAATCGTTTTTGTTGCGGGTGGGGCAACCTCTAAGTCGCGCAAGAT
>JBFYOK010000037.1:0-8307 GCA_041303845.1 Microbacteriaceae bacterium
AAATCGTGCATCCGCACGTGATTGTCGACAAGTTTGTACAAAACTGTTTTGCCAGAAACATCAGAAAACTAGCGAAATCCTGAGCTTTTGCGCGGATTTATAAAGTCTTGGTAACGATGCCGAATCACATTGTTGACAATTCATCGTTTGAGAGTAATCTTTCACTCGAGCTACGGCTTAGTACACACTACAAAGGAGTAAAATGTATACACGATCACTAGGAGCTGTCGGCCTCGCGCTCAGCGCCGCTTTGGTCTTCACCGGCTGTGCCAGCGGTTCGACCGATGAGGGTGCTACGACCGACACCACGGACAGCGCCGCAATCGTCGCAGCAGCTCAGGCTGTTATCGACACGTACAAGGAAGTTCCTTCCACCGCTGACCTCGGCGAGGCAATTGACGTTGCGTCGTTGGCTGGCAAGAAGATCATCAGTATCCCAATTGACTCGAAGCTCGAGTTCTACCAGGTTGGCGAGAACTCGATGAAGGCCATCGCTGAAGAGGCTGGCCTCGTTTACGAGACCTTCCCAACCGATGGAAGCGTGACGTCGTTCCAGCAGGGATTCGCTTTGGCAATCGCTGAGAAGGCCGGCGCCATCATCCTCAACGGCCCTCTCCCCGAGAACCTTGCACCTCAGGTCAAGGAAGCTCAGGCTGCCGGTGTCCAGGTTGTGCCAGTTCACATCTCGGACCAGTCAGAAGCTGTTTACGAAGACACTCCGTATGAGGCATTCGCCCCATTCAACCTGGGTGCTCGTCTCTCGGCTCTGTACGCAGTTGTTGACCTCAAGGGTGAGCCTGCTCAGTGCCTCGTTCTTGAAGCATCGGGAACCGGTCCTTCGGACGGCATGGTCAAGACCATCACCGACACACTCGCTACCGAAGCTCCTGCTGGTAGTGGCGTTGTTACGTCGTTGAACATTCAGGTTCCTGAGTGGTCGACCGACATCCAGCCTGCAGTTCAGTCAGCTCTTCTCGCTAACCCCGAGATCAACTGTGTTCTGCCCATCTACGACTCGATGGCTCTGTTCGCTATTCCTGGTATCGACCAGGTTGCAGCTGACCGTAACCTCGGCGTCTACTCGTTCAACGGAACCCCTGCGGTTATGAAGCTCATCCAGGACGGCACCACCATGCGTTCGGATGCAGCCGAGAGCCCCGACTGGGTTTCCTACGTCAACCTCGACACGGTCTTCCGCGCAATGCTCGGTGCAGACCCAATCGCCAAGGTCAGCGGACCGCTTCGCGTCATTGACAAGAGCAACGTTGCCGACACTGGTACCCCTCCTGAGAGTGGCAAGGGCTTCGGCAACGAATTCCCAAGCGCTTACATGAAGCTCTGGGGACTTGGTTGAGTTCTAGCAACAACAGTTCAGTCTCCGGTGGGCGCGCTAACCGCGCGTCCACTGGGGCTGAGCTCCTCAAAATTTCCGGCCTGAAAAAGGCGTTCGCCGGCGTGCCCGCCCTGCGTGGTGTTGAACTCACCATCAAGGCCGGCGAGATCCATGGACTCCTCGGAGCCAACGGATGCGGCAAATCCACCCTCATCAAGATCTTGGCCGGTTTCTACACCGGTGATGAGGGAGAGATCTTCATCAACGGAGTGGAGCACAAACTCCCCCTTGGCCCTCGTGGACTCAGCGACAGTGGCGTCGCCTTTGTTCACCAGGATCTGGGACTCGTTCCCTCACTCACCGTTCTCGAGCACATGGCCTTGGATTCCAATGGCACGGTGCGCGGTTTGCACAGAATTTCTTGGAAGGACGAGCGCAGTCGGGTTGAAAAACTCTTGACTCGTTTCGACCTGAACCTCGATGTCGACGCCAAGGTCGACACCCTTTCGCCCGTCGAACGAGCCATGGTCGCGATTGTTCGGGCCGTTGCTCGCCAAGAGCAAACCAGCGGAAAAGCTGGTTCGCTGTTGATTCTTGACGAGCCGACCGTCTTCTTGCCCCGCGACGAAATCAACACTCTTTTCGCACTTCTTCGCAAGCTCAAAGCCCAGGGCGACTCTGTTCTTCTCGTGTCGCACGACCTTGACGAGGTTCTCGAAATCACCGACCGGGTCACCGTGTTCCGGGACGGCTCATACGTCGGAACCCGAGACACTGAAGGTACGACGCGCCTCGATGTGGTCGAAATGATTCTTGGCACGCGCGATGTGCACACGAAGCGTCAAGCCGCCAAGGCACGCACGGACATTGCGCCACGACTGTCGGCACGACAGGTTGACGGCGAGCGAGTTCGTGGCCTCTCCATTGACCTTCGCGCTGGTGAAGTTGTTGGAGTCACCGGACTCGCCGGCTCCGGATTCGAAGAACTACCGGAACTGCTGTTCGGTGCGAGCCCGTGGCGCCACGGTTCGCTGAACATCAACGGCAAAGACGTCAGCCAACCCACCCCTCAGGACATGATGGAGAGTGGAGTCGTTTTGGTCCCCTCTGATCGCAAAGCGGATGGTGGAGCACAAGAACTCACCGTGCTCGAGAACCTCTCACTTCCGTTCTATTCGCGATTCGCAGGTGGCTGGAGAATTCGCTGGAAAGAACTTCGCAGTCAAGCCGACTCAATCACCGAGAAGTTCAACGTCAAGCCGAGGAACATCGACCTCGAACTGGGCAAGCTCAGTGGTGGTAACCAGCAGAAGGCTCTCTTGGGCAAGTGGCTGCAGACCAAGCCCACGGTGATGCTGCTGAATGAGCCAACACAGGGTGTTGACATCGGCGCGCGCCGGGAAATCTTCAAGCTCCTGCGCGAAGCGGTGAGCCAAGACATGGCCATTCTCTGTGCGACATCCGACTACGAGCAACTCGTCGAACTGGCCGATCGCGTTCTGATTTTGGTCGACGGCGAAGTAAGAGAAGAACTCTTTGGTTCCGAAATCACCAAGGAATCGATGGCGAAAGCAATTTACTCTCAGGGAGCGAAATGACTAAGGCAGCAGCAAAAGTGAAAGCAAACGCGACAACGACGCCGCGTAAGGGCATTCGCGACCCCGAACGATTCGCACTGTTGGGCGTGTGGGTCGTCTTGATTGTGTTCTTCGTCATCGCGGTTCCGGACACGTTCCCCACCACGGCAAACCTCGCGAGCATGCTCGGTTCACAGTCCGTGCTTCTGATCTTGGCTTTGGGGCTCATCATCCCGCTGCGGGCCGGTGACTACGACTTGTCGGTCGCGTCTGTGTTCTCGCTCGCTTCGGTCACCGTCGCTTCTTTGAACGTCAACTTCGGTGTTCCCGTCGGTGTGGCAGCGCTGGTCGCCGTCGTCCTCGGGTTCCTTGTTGGATGGCTCAACGGATTCATCGTGACCAAGTTCGACATCGACCCGTTCATCGTGACGCTCGGCGTGGGAACAGTGGTGCTCGGTCTCGCGTATCCGGTGTCTAACTCACGCACCATCAGTGGTGTCGACCCCGTGCTGTATGAGGTCATGGTCGCGAAGCCGTTCTTGAACATCCCGCTCGACTTCTACTACGCCGTCATTCTCTGCGCGGTTGTGGCGTACATCTTCTCGAAGACGGCGTTCGGTCAGCGACTGCTGTTCATCGGTCAGAACGCCAGCGTCGCTCGCCTGAACGGTGTGCCCGTGAGTCGCCTTCGTCGCATCGCGCTGATGTGCTCGTCGACGATCGCCGCTCTCGCAGGTGTTGTCTTCGTGGGTACCACGCTCAGCGCGGATGCAGGTTCGGGTGCAGGATTCCTGCTGCCGGCCTTCGCAGCCGCCTTCTTGGGCTCAACGACACTCTTCGTCGGACGCTTCAACCCGTGGGGCACCCTGATCGCCGTGTACTTCCTGGTCACGGGCATCAGCGGTCTGCAGCTCATGGGTGCGCAGCAGTACGTGCAGCAACTGTTCTACGGTGGCGCGCTGGTTATCGCCGTTATCCTCTCGAAGATCGTTCGAGCTCGAAGCGACCGGCGACGCCTGGCGGCGCTCAGTCAACAGAGCTAGGTCAACAGAGTTCGTTTCACAAACCAACAACCTCCGCGTCACGGCGGACCAACACAAGAAGGATGCAGAACATGAAGGCACAAGGCGCAGTAATTCATGAAGTTGGTGGCAAGTGGAAGGTCGAAGAGCTGGAGCTCGATGATCCACAGGACCACGAAGTCTTGGTTCAGGTCATGGCGAGTGGTCTGTGCCACTCGGACGACCACTTCGTGACCGGTGACCTCGCTGTAACGCTTCCCATGGTCGGTGGCCACGAAGGCGCCGGAATCGTCGTGAAGGTCGGCTCAAAGGTGAGCCGCGTCAAGGTCGGCGACCACGTGTCGACACTCTTCATCCCCGCGTGTGGCACCTGCCGCTTCTGTGCTCGCGGACAGTCGTACATCTGCAACAACGGTGCCGGCATGGAACACGGTCTCGGCATGGACGGCACCCCCCGCTTCCACATCGCAGACTCGGGCAAGGGCATCGGTGGCGTAACCCGCCTCGGTACCTTCGCGAACTACATGGTCTGCCACGAAACGCAGACGGTCAAGCTTCCCGATGACATCCCGTTCGACGTGGCCTGCCTCGTCTCGTGTGGTGTCGCGACCGGATGGGGCGCATCCGTCTACGGCGGAAACGTTCGTGCCGGTGACGTCGTCATGGTCATGGGTGTTGGTGGCGTTGGCATGAACGCTGTGCAGGGTGCACGTCACGCCGGAGCTGACCACGTCATCGTTGTCGAGCCCGTCGAATGGAAGCGCAAGGCTGCGCTCGACTTCGGTGCAACCGAAGCTTTCGCCAGCGTTGACGCTGCGCGCGATCGCATCAACGCGCTCACCAACGGACAGGGTGTTGACGCCGCAATCGTGACCGTCGGTCGTGTTGACGGCGACATCATCGGTGAGGCATTCAGCGTGACCGGCAAGGCCGGCGCAACGATTCTCGCGTCGGTGGGTTCGTTCGAACCGCACATCGCCGCTAGCCCGCAGGACTTCACCAACTACGCAAAGCGCATCCAGGGCGTGCTTTACGGTTTGTGCAACCCCGTGCTCGACATCCCTCGTCTTCTTCAGATGTACCGCGACGGTCGCCTCAAGCTGGACGAGCTGATCACGAAGCGCTACGACATCACCGAAGTCAATGAAGGTTTCGCCGATATGCATGCCGGCAACAACATTCGCGGCGTCCTGATTCACAAGCACTAAAACTCACCGACAAAACTTTAAGGAAAGACAAAATGAACGCAAAGAGCACCGCTCCAGACCCCAACGCTCCGATTGAGCACACACAGCTTCTCATCGACGGCAAGTGGGTAGATGCTGCTGATGGCAAGAAGTTTGACGTCTACAACCCGTCGACCGGTGAGGTTTTCTGCCAGGTTGCCGAAGCCGGACCCGACGACGTAGACCGCGCAGTCGCATCTGCACGCGCCGCGTTCAACGGCCCGTGGTCGCAGATGTCGCCTCTCGAGCGCTCGAAGAAGATTTGGCGTCTCGCCGAACTCATCGAAGAGAACGCTGCTGAGATTGCTCGCATCGAGACCCTCGACCAGGGCAAGCCATACGGAATTTCGCTCAACAGTGACGTTCCGTCGGCAGCGAACCTGTTCTACTACATGTCCGGATGGGCAACCAAGATCGAAGGCGAAACGATTCCTGTTTCTGCCGGCGATGGTTTCCACGTTTACACCCGCCGCGAGGCCCTTGGTGTTGTCGCGTGTATCGTTCCGTGGAACTTCCCGCTCGTAATCGCGGCGTGGAAGGTTGCGCCGGCATTGGCTGCTGGAAACACGGTCATTCTCAAGCCCGCAGAGTCGACCCCGCTGACTGCGTTGATGCTCGGCAAGCTGGCTCTCGAGGCTGGAATCCCGCCAGGCGTGCTCAACGTGCTTCCTGGCTTCGGTGCGCGCACCGGTCAGGCTCTCACCGAGCACCCCGGAATTGACAAGGTCTCGTTCACCGGTTCAACGGCAACGGGTGGACGCATTATGGATGCCGCCAAGGGCAACATGAAGCGCGTTACGCTCGAGCTCGGCGGCAAGAGCGCGAACATCATCTTCGCTGACGCCGACATCAAGAAGGCCATCAAGGGTTCATCCGACGGCATCTTCTTCAACGCCGGACAGGCCTGTGCTGCCGGTTCGCGACTCTACGTTCACGAAGATGTCTACGACGAATTCGTGGCCGGCCTCACCGAGATGGCAAACAACATCAAGGTGGGCGACGGCTTCGACCCCACAAGCGAAATCGGCCCACTGGCCAGCCAGCAGCACTTCGACCGCGTCTCGGGCTACCTCCGTGACGGTGTCAGTGAGGGTGGTCGTGCGCTCACCGGTGGCGGACGCGTCGGCGACAAGGGTTACTTCGTTGCACCGACGATCTTCACCGACGTCACTGCCAAAGACAAGGTTGTTCGCGAGGAAATCTTCGGGCCTGTCGTTGTCGCAATCAAGTTCCGCGACGAGCAAGAAGTCATCGATATGGCAAACGACTCGCCATACGGTCTTGCAGGTGGGATCTGGACCTCAGACGTCGCGCGTGCTCACCGCGTAGCTGCCGCCTTCAAGTCGGGAACCGTGTGGGTGAACTGCTACGGCGTCTTCGACCCAGCCATGCCGTTCGGTGGATACAAGATGTCCGGATGGGGTCGCGAAATGGGACACGAAGTTCTGCACGCGTACACCGAACTCAAGACGGTATGCGTCAACACCAATAGTTGAGCACAGTGACCCCCGCCGCAGACAAAAATCAAAGCTCACTGACGCTGACACACAAAGTCAGTGATTCTTTGCGCCACGAAATTATCAGCGGTGAACGTGTGGCGGGGGAGCGGCTCAACGAGGTCGCAATCGCGAATACCTTCAACGTCAGTAGAGGGCCCGTTCGCGAGGCGATTCTGCACTTGGCCAGCGAAGGCTTAGTTGTCGTTGCGCCGCACCGCGGGGCCTTCGTCAAGACTCTGGACCCGCAAGGCGTCATGGATCTCTTTGAGCTCCGGATTGCCCTCGAGTGTGAGGCGGCGGCACTAGCTGCCCAGAGAATCACCGGGCACGATTTGGTGAGGCTCCGGAGCACCCAGCAGCAGTCCACTCAATTGGTCAACGCCAATGATGACGGGTTTTCCAACGAGGTTGACCTCCATGACTTCATCGGAAGAATCTCGATGAACACTGCCCTCTCTGACAGTGTGAGGAACGTGAACACCGAACTTCGTTTGGTTCGTCTGAGGTCAGGTTCGAATTCGAATCGGGCCGCAGAAGCGGTTCGCGAGCACGATGAAATCATCAAACAGATCACCGTCCGAGACGCCAAAGGTGCGCGAGAAGCAATGCGACACCACCTTCGGCGTTCGCTCGAGAACACTCTCGAGCTGATGTTTCCGGACCCAGAGCACGACACGAAGGAAGCACAGGAATCACAATGAATCTCTTTGACTCATGGACCATGGGGCGCATAACCCTCAAAAACCGTGTCGCTATGGCGCCCATGACGCGCAACCGCGCTGATGACAACGGCGTATTGCCCGAGTACGTCGCGGACTACTACGCGCAGCGTGCGGGAGCCGGACTCATCATTACCGAGGGCACGCAGCCCAGCGTGGGAGGTCGCGGTTATGCCGGAACGCCCGGTCTGCACAGCGACGAGCAGCAGGCGGCCTGGAAGGTTGTCGCAGATCGCGTTCACGAACGTGGCGGTCGAATCTTCTGCCAACTCATGCACACCGGCAGGATCGGTCACTCCTCGCTGCTCCCCGCTCCGTGGGAACTCGTTGCACCGAGTGCGGTCACAGCTGACCTCACGGTGTGGACGGCCGATGGAAATGAAGTCCCGGCGCAAACCCCGAGGGCTCTCGAGATTCACGAGATTCACGAGATTATCGAGGCCTACGCAGATGCTGCACAACGTGCCGTCGACGCTGGTCTTGATGGCGTCGAGCTCCACGCGGCAAACGGATACCTGGGGCACCAGTTCCTGTCTCACGGAACCAACGTGCGCGACGACGAATACGGCGGCTCGCCTGAGAACCGCGCCCGATTCGTCGTAGAGGTTCTCACCGCAATGGCGAATCGCATCGGCGCCGACCGCGTTGGCGTGCGGCTGTCGCCCGGTGGCAGCTTCAACGACATGCGCGGCATGGACGACGACGAAACGTACATCTCGCTCGTCTCTCAAATCGACGAACTCGGCCTTGCGTACTTGCACGTTCTGCGCCGCCGTTCGACACCACTTCACCAGCAACTCCACGATCTGTGGAAGACCACGTTCATTCTGAACACCGGATACCAGGGCTCATCCGAATTCGAAGACCTCAACGAGATTGTCGCCAGCGGCGAATCGGATCTCGTTAGTGTCGGTCGTCTGTTCATCTCGAA
>JBFYOK010000038.1:0-4469 GCA_041303845.1 Microbacteriaceae bacterium
GGCTCGTAACACGTCGAGGGTCATCTCGATGTGCGGGATGCTCGGCAGCCGCTCACCAGAGTGACGCAGGTCAAGCCCCTGCTCGAATCGCGCCGCGGACAACAAAAGCCCGGACACGAACTGGCTCGAACTGGACGCGTCGATTGTGAGTTCACCGCCGGTCACGTGCCCGGCCCCATGAATCGTGAACGGCAACGCTCCGCGTCCCTCGTCGGCGACGTCGACGCCAAGCTCGCGCAGTGAAGAAATCGTGACGGCCATCGGACGACGACGCGCACCCTCATCCCCGTCGAACGTTGTCGGCCCGAGTGCGAGTGCAGAAACGGGTGGCAGAAACCGCATGACCGTTCCGGCAAGCCCGCAATTGATTGTTGTAGAGCCGGTTAGTTCACCGGGAGTGACGAGCCAATCGGCGCCGAAGAGCCCCTCGCCGGGCTGTTCGACAATGGTTGTGCCGAGCGCGCGCAACGCTTCAACCATGAGACGAGAGTCACGCGAGTGGAGCGGGCGATGAAGAACGGTGGGCGAGTCTGCGAGCGACGCGAGCACCAACTCGCGGTTGGTCAGCGACTTCGATCCGGGGAGCTGAAGGCGCGCATCCACCCCGGAATCGCACGTAGGCGCCGGCCACAGGGCTGGGTTTCCGTCCGGCGCGTCATTCGACCCGTATGGGTCAAACTCGGGTCGGGAATACGGAGAGGTCAGCATCGGTTCAAGACTACCGGGCATGAAAGTGAGGGAGAGCAGATGGTTTCGGCAACGCTGGAACGGATTGGGTCGCATGCACAGCGCGTAGGCTTGAAATCGATGTCATCACCAGAGCAGGTCACACGCGAACTCTTCGTTGAGCAGGCCATGCCGCTCATCGACAGCCTCTATGGCCACGCCATGAACCTCACGCGCAACCCGAGTGACGCGAATGATCTCGTACAAGAGACCTACATGAAGGCGTTTGCTGCTTTTTCTTCGTTCGAACAGGGAACGAACATCAAGGCCTGGCTCCACCGTATTTTGAAGAACACGTACATCAACGCCTACCGCAAGGCGCAGAGTCGCCCGTTTGAGGGTGCACTCGACGAACTCGAAGATTGGCAGATTGGCGATGCCGAAAGTCGCACCGCAACGGGTAGCCGTTCGGCTGAAGCAGAGGCCATCGACCACCTCCCGGCCAGTTCGGTGAAGGATGCTCTGCAGTCGATTCCCGAAGAATTCCGCATGGCTGTCTTTCTCGCCGATGTGGAGGGGTACTCCTACCAAGAGATTGCCGACATCATGGAGACGCCGACGGGCACCGTCATGAGTCGACTGCATCGCGGACGACGACTACTGCGCGACATGTTGCGTGAGTATGCCGCCGAACAAGGGATTGGCATTTCGAAGAAGGGAGCCTCGTCATGAGTGACTGCGGTTGCGACAAGGCACGAAAAGCACTTGAAGAGTATTTGCACAACGAGTTGTGCACGGAAGAAGCAGCGGATATCCGCGAGCACATGGATAACTGTGTCGACTGCACCGACGAACACAAGGTCGGCGTAGTGCTCACTGACGCCATTGCGCGAGCGTGTGCAGAGACCGCGCCCGAAGATTTACGAACTCAGGTGATGGCGCAACTACGCGACATTCAGGCGCACGGTTAACTTCTGCGCCTGGTCGTGACCTAGAGCGTCAGAGCGCGCTCGAGAATCGCTGCCGCCTCAACGGCGTGACGCTTCGCCGAACCAGCTGCGGGTGAAGCCGATGCGTGGCGTGAGACGTTTCGAATCGTGCGACCCACACGCTGCTTGGAGACCTCGAGCAGAATAAACGGCCATGCACCCTGGTTCTCCGGCTCGTCTTGGAACCAGACGATTTCGGCGTTCGGGTACGTTGCCAAGATTGCGTTGAGCTCGGGCATCGGTGCCGGGTAGAACTGCTCCATGCGGATGACCGCAATCTTGTCGTTGGGCGCCTTTTCGAGCTCAGCCATGAGGTCGTGATACGGCTTGCCTGCGGTCACGATCACGCGCTTGACGGCGTTGCGATCGAGTTGACGCGTTTCGTCGATGACGGGTGCGAAGCCATCCTTCGTGAAATCTTCAACGTTGCTCGAAGCCCCACGCAGGCGGAGCATTGCCTTCGGAGTGAATACGACCAGCGGGCGACGCGGTGTCGAGTAGGCGTGGCGACGAAGCAGGTGGAAGTACGACGCGGGTGTCGACGGACGAGCCACAACCATGTTGTTCTCGGCACACATCTGAAGGTAGCGCTCGATGCGAGCGGACGAGTGGTCGGGCCCCTGACCTTCGAAACCGTGTGGCAAGAGCAACACGACGCTCGAGTTCTGGTTCCATTTCTGCTCGGCCGACGACACGAATTCGTCAACGACGGTCTGCGCGCCGTTGCCGAAGTCACCGAACTGGGCCTCCCAGAGAACGAGAGCGTTTTCGCGTTCGACCGAGTAGCCGTATTCGAATGCCATCACGGCGTACTCGCTGAGCAGCGAGTCGTAGATGTAGAAGCGACCCTGCCCGTTGCTCAGGTTCATCAGCGGGAGCCACTCTTGACCGTTCTCGCGGTCGTGGAACACGGCGTGACGTTGCACAAACGTGCCGCGTCGAACATCCTGACCCGTCAAACGAACCGGGCGTCCTTCGAGGAGCACGGTGCCGAAGGCGAGCAACTCGCCGAATCCCCAGTCAATTTCGCCGTTGCGGCTCATTTCGACGCGCTTGGCGAGAAGCTGCTGCAACTTGGGGTGAACCGAGAAGCCCTCGGGGATGTTGTTGAATGCGTCCCCGATTCGAGCAATCACATCGGCGCTCACGGGTGGCACATTGAACGTCTGCTCGGGCACGGGAGCGCTGGTTGTTGGGGCGGCTGCCGACTCAAGCTCAGACTGCGCGGTGTGCGAGTCATTGAACGAATGTTCGAGGCGAGTTTGGAAGTCGGCCTGGGCCTTGTCGAATTCTTCTTGCGTGATGTCACCGCGACCGACGAGCGACTCGGTGTACAGACGACGAACCGACCGCTTGGCCTCGATGAGGTTGTACATCAACGGCTGAGTCATCGATGGGTCGTCACCCTCGTTGTGACCGCGGCGACGGTAACAGATGAGGTCGATGACGACATCCTTCTTGAACTTCTGGCGGAACTCGAAAGCAAGTTGCGCGACGCGTGCGACCGCTTCGGGGTCGTCGCCGTTGACGTGCCAGATGGGGGCCTGGATGGTCTTTGCAACGTCGGTCGAATACACCGAGGTGCGCGACTCATTCGGGGGAGTGGTGAAACCAATCTGGTTATTGATGACGATGTGCACGGTGCCACCGATGCGGTAACCGCGCAGTTGCGACATCTGTAGCGATTCGTAGACGACACCCTGACCGGCCATCGATGCGTCACCGTGAATGAGCACGGGCACCGTCGTGAACGAGCCGATGGGGTACGGGTCCTGCTTGGCGCGCACGATTCCCTGCAACACACCATTGACGGCTTCGAGGTGCGACGGGTTGGCAGCGAGGTAAACCGGAACCTGCTTGCCCTCCGGCGAAGTGAAGAGTCCCTCTGTGCCGAGGTGGTACTTGACGTCACCCGAGCCTTGAACCGACGAGGGATCGGCTGTGGTGCCTTCGAACTCGCGGAAGACCTGGCCGTAGGTCTTGCCGGCGATGTTCGTCAATACGTTGAGACGACCGCGGTGCGCCATACCGATGGCAACACCGTCGAGTTCAATAGATGCGGAGTCGCGCAAAATGCGGTCGAGCAGTGCGATGACTGACTCGCCACCTTCGAGGCTGAAACGCTTCTGTCCGACGTACTTGGTCTGCAAGAACGTTTCGAACGCCTCAGCTTCGTTGAGTTTTTCGAGGATGCGCATCTGCTCGTCGTGGCCCGGCTTCTGCCACGGGCGCTCGACCTGTTCCTGAATCCACGCGCGCTGCTCTGGATCCTGAATGTGCATGTACTCGAGGCCGATGGTGCGGCAGTACGAGTCGCGCAGAATACCGAGGACCTTGCGCAGTGGCGCCGTGCGCGTTCCGCCAATACCACCGGTCACGAACTCACGATCGAGGTCCCAGAACGAGAGGCCGTGGCTTTCGATCTCGAGGTCGGGGTGCGAGCGTTGTTGGTATTCGAGAGGGTCAACATCCGCCATCAAGTGACCACGAACTCGGAACGAGTTGATGAGCTCCTGAACGCGCGCGCCCTTGTCAATTGCCGAGCTCTTGTCGACGCTGACATCGGTCGACCACTGAATCGGCTTGTAGGGGATGCGCAGGTCGGCGAAAATCGACTCGTAGAAGCCGCGCTCGCCGATGAGCAGCTCGTGAACCTTCTTGAGGAACTCACCCGAGCCGGCCCCCTGAATCACGCGGTGGTCGTAGGTGCTTGTCAGCGTGATGATTTTGCCGATGCCGAGCTTGACGAGGGTCGCTTCACTCGAACCCTGGAACTCAGCCGGGTAGTCAAGTGCGCCGGCGCCAATGATGCAG
>JBFYOK010000039.1:0-11746 GCA_041303845.1 Microbacteriaceae bacterium
TGACCTAGAGTCGCGCAGCGTGAATAGCACTGACCAAGATCGCACGCGCACCGAGCTCATACAAGCTGTCCATGACCTCATTGCGGTCTGAACGAGGAACCATAACCCGAACCGCGACCCACGCGTCGTCGTGCAGTGGTGAAACGGTTGGTGATTCGATGCCGGGAGCAATAGCGCACGCCGCTTCGAGGAGCGCGCGGGGACAGTCGTAGTCCATCAGAACGAACTCTTGGGCGACCAATACACCCTGCAATCGACGCTGGAGAACTGAGATACCAGCGATCGTGTCATCGCGACTAATCAGCACGGCCGACGATTCGAGAAGCACTGGTCCAAAGATTTCCAGACCAGCCTTCCGCAAGGTCGAGCCAGTAGAGACCACGTCAGCTACAGCGTCAGCAACCCCAAGTCGAACTGCTGACTCGACGGCACCGTCGAGAGAAATCAACTTGGCTGATACCCCTCGGGCGTGAAGAAAGTCGCCAACGAGACCGGGATAACTGGTTGCCACACGCATTTCATTGAGTTCGTCGAGTTCCGAAAAGCGGCCGGCTGGTCCTGCAAAACGGAAAGTGGATGACCCGAACTTGAGGTCAAAAATCTCCTGAGCTTCAGAATGACTATCGAGAAGCAGGTCCCTGCCGGTGATTCCAACATCGAGAGCACCCGAACCTACATACGTCGCAATGTCTCGGGGCCTGAGGTAGAAGAACTCAACGCCATTGCGCTCATCGACGACGTGTAAGTCACGAGGGTCACGACGTCCGGAGTATCCAGCCTCCGAAAGCATCTCAGCCGCAGTCTCGGCAAGTGATCCCTTATTCGGGACGGCGATACGGAGCATCAGCTACCTTCTTAGAGGAATCGGTTAATGTCAGTGAGCTTGAGACCACGGGCCAGCATGAGCACCTGTACGTGGTAGAGCAATTGCGAGATCTCTTCTGCGGTTCGTTCAGCAGACTCATGCTCGGCTGCCATCCAAACTTCCGCTGCCTCTTCAACAATCTTCTTGCCGATGGCGTGGACGCCGGCGTCGAACTCAAGGAGCGTGCGTGAACCCTCCCGGCGCTCGGTCACAGTTGCACTCAACTCATCGAACAAGCTTTCAAAAGTCTTCACGCGTCAAGGCTACCGCGCACAGAATGCGCTCAATGCTGATGCGAAACCGCAGAGCGCAAGCCCGCGATCGCCAACTCTGGGTCTGCTGAGTTGTAAACACTGGAACCAGCAACGAACGTGTCTGCACCGTGTGACGCCGCGATGACGATGGTGTCGAGCGTGATGCCACCGTCGACTTGAAGCCAGACTTCCGAACTGATCCGCGTCGCTTCAGCCCGAAGGAGGTCCAATTTTGGCATGACGGTATCAATAAACGACTGTCCCCCAAAGCCAGGCTCCACCGTCATCACCAAGAACTGATCGAACTCCGGCAAGAGCTCCAGATATGGCTCAACAGGAGTTCCCGGCTTGACCGCAAGGCCAGCACGAGCTCCCATGCTTCGTATCTTTCGAGCTAGCTCGACGGGGTTGTGTGAGGCCTCTACGTGAAAAGTGACGGACGCGCATCCAATCTCTGCGTACCCAGGAGCCCAATCATAGACATCCTCAATCATCAAGTGCACGTCGAGCGGAATTGGAGACACATCAAAGATTCGCTGAACCATTTGCGGGCCGAATGTCAAATTCGGCACAAAGTGATTGTCCATGACGTCGACGTGCGCAAAATCTGCCGTCGAAATGCGACGCAGATCGCGTTCCATGTTGACGAAGTCCGCAGAGAGGATGCTCGGATTGATGCGTGTCATATGCCGAGCATATTCGTCACTTTGTGAGGAGTGCGATGAACATCGCATCCGTGCCGTGTCGGTGAGGCCACAACTGGACTGACAGATCTGGTCCGGCGAGATCTAGCGGTGAAAGGCTCTGAACGCTCAACACAGCTCGAGCGTCAAGCTCGTTCACTCCGGGATTGTCACGGATTGCTCGATCTACAATCGCCCGCGTCTCAACGAGGTGTGGCGAGCACGTGACATAAGCGAGGACACCTCCCGGCTTCAGTGCGTCCAGCCCGGACTTCAAGAGGTCCGTCTGAATGGCGGTGAGACCAGCAACATCTTTGGGGGTTCTTCGCCAACGTGATTCTGGTCGTCTACGAAGTGCTCCGAGCCCGGAGCACGGCGCGTCCACAAGAATTCTGTCGAATGTGTTGGGCTGCTCAAGGCCGTAGCGACGACCATCGCCGACCTCAACATGAACGTGAGGGAATGTAGCAACTACTGCGCGCACAAGATCGGCTCTATGCGGTGCAATCTCGTTCGCGACGATTCTGATGTCCATTTCTGATGTCTCCGCAGCAAGCAGGGCTGTCTTGCCGCCGGGACCCGCACACAGGTCGAGCCACTTTTCGCCCGAGAGCAACGGCGAAGCGCCAACGAGAACAAGTGCTGCCAATTGGGAACCTTCATCTTGAACACGCGCGTCACCACTCTTCACAGCGTCGTTCGAACTCGGGTCGCCTCCTGCCGACATCACACACGCACGACGCGAGAACAATCCTGGCTCGGTATTTGCAATCGCTTCCGGACCACGTAATCGAGCGAGTGTCACGCGCGGAGGAAGGTTGTTCGCAGTCAAGAGCTCGGCAAGCTCGGTCTCGCGACCCTCGTGAATCAGGGAAGATCGCAGAGCACGGACAATCCACGCAGGATGGCTTGAACTCGTGGCGAGGCTGTCATCAGCATTGAGGCCTGCGGTCACGCCAGTTACCCACTCGTCCGCGGACTTCTCTGTCACTCGTCGCATGACTGCGTTGACGAATCCAACGGAACCCCGGCTGGTTCGACGTCGAGCAAGCTCTGCTGACTCATCGACCACAGCGTGGGCGGGCGTCGTCAGCGCGATCCATTGATGTGTTCCGATTCGCAATATGTCGAGCACGCGCGGGTCGACCTCCTGAACGGGCCTGCCAGCCGCCCTCGAAATAACCGAGTCGTAGAGTCCCAACATGCGCAACGTTCCGTATGTGAGCTCCGTTGCGAAACCTGCATCTGCTGAAGACATACGTGCTCGACGCAATGCGCCGGGAAGCTCCAAGTTTGCGTAGGCATCTCGAAGCCGCACAGCTTCAAGGACATCGCACGCAACATCACGCGCGCTCACGAAAACATCCAGTCATCTATCGAGACGATTCCGCGAACCCAATCGCGAGCTGACATGGGTGACTTACCCGCGGGTTGAACAGTAGTTAAGGCGATGCAGCCGTCCTGGAATCCCACGATCACGTCGGTGTCGGACTCTGATATGCGACCAGGTGCTGATGAGATTTCACGAAACGGTGTGCATTCCAGAACCTTGATGCGTCCCGAAACGGAATCAATCCAGGCGCCAGGTTCCGGTGTCACGCCGCGGTATCGATTGAACGCATCCATAAAGTTCATGGATGACTGGAGCTGGCCGTCGATTGACGTGAGCTTGTGAGCATATGTTGTCAAGCCGAATTGAGGAGTCTTCTTGGCGCTACCTGACTCGATGAGCTGCGCGACATGCGACAATTCGGACCCGGCAACAGGCGCGAGTCGGGAGAGCGCTTCACCTGCCGTTTCGTGTTCATTCAGCGCATGCGAGCTGACACTGTAGAGATCTCCAGCGTCAAGCTCGGTGACCAATTCGAAGATGCTAATGCCCGCAGTCTCTGCGCCCGACATGATGTCACGTTGCAGAGGTGCGGCTCCCCTGTGTGAAGGCAGGTGAGAGAAGTGTGCATTGATCCAACCAAAATCAAGAGCATTCAGAGCTTCCTCGGATACGAGCGCTCCGTACGCGACAACAACGCCAAGCTTCGCGCCGGACTCACGAACAAAGTTGAGAGTCGGCGCATCAAACCGAGATGACTTGTGCGTCTGAATCCCCAGTTCACGAGCACGGGTTGCGACGGGCGACGGAGTGATTTCGCGCTTGCGTCCTACTGGCGCGTCGGGCCGAGTGAGAACCCCAACAACCTCGTGATCTCTGGCGAGGCGTTCGAGTGCTGGTACCGCAACAGCTGGTGTGCCGGCAAAAAGGATCTTCATCAAACTGAGTCTTCCAGTTCGGCATCATCAAGTCGTACACGAAGTCGGACGACCCGCTCAGATTTCGCTGTCCCGGAACGACGTCGCGCACCCTTCGTTGCTGCCTTGACGACGCTTGCCCGCAAGGCGGATGAAACGGATTCACCGTCGCGGTAATCGAAGAGAACTATGGCTCGCGAATCGTCCCCCATGGTTGTTGGCCCCATGACGCGCGTAAATCCAATCGAGGAAACCGCGTCAATTGCACTGGCAACATCGGCAGAAAAGCCAGTTATGGTAGCTGCGCGTTTCGCCGGTGGCAGACCGATGGCCTGGCGCTGAGCAAGCTGAGCGCTGGCAAACTCTCGAAGGCGCCACGACGCGATGACCGATCCAAGTTCATGTCCCGCACCGACGAGAAAGCACGTCGAGTCTGATCGGGCGTGGGCAAAAGCATTTACCCAAAGCCTGACCGCATTCTCATCGACACGCAATCCGGCCCGTGAGCGATGCGATTCCCCGTCAAGGACCACGACGGAACGGTAACCGTTGACGGCCATGGGTTCCGCCCCCGGAGTCGCCACAACGACACATGGCTCGTTCGGGACGCGTGAAATCGAATGTGCTCCGTCGGAGACGATGATGCGTGTGCTCGGGAATGCTCGTCCCAACTCTTCGGCGGTCCGTTCTGTACCAGAGGAGGTCAGCCTGAGCTTGACTCCGCTGCACTCTGTGCATCGCCATTGCACACTGAGTTGGCCGCACCAACGACAGTTAGGCACAGTTCCGGATGCGCGTGAAGAAAGTGGTCCGGAGCAGGAGGAGCACACTGCACGGGTTCGGCACGTCGCACAACACAGACTTGGGGCGTATCCGGGTCGGGCAACTTGCACGAGTACGGGCCCGATTTGAGATTGCTCCCGCGCGTGTGCCCACGCAGCGCTGGGAATACGCGCACGCGACTGATCATTCGTCAGTGAATCCGTGGGCACAATCTTTGGGTGTGCCGAGCGAGGCGGGGTCCACGCAGTTGCAAACTTGATATCAACGAGTCGCTGGGCTTCAACCGAGACCGTGAAGCCAGCTAGCACAACGCGTGTTCCAGACAACTGCGACGCGATAAGTGCCACATCCCGGGGATGCGCATAGGGAGCCAGGGGTTCCTGCAGATTGGAATCACCGTCATCCCAGATGGCGATGAGACCGACGTTGTGAGCTGGGGCGTAGACAGCTGACCGGTTCCCCACGACGATGACGGGTTGTGCTTCGAGAATCCTCAGATACCCCGCATAGCGTTCTCCGCCTGTCTGACCGGCATCCGCGCGGACAACAAAAGCCTCCTGCCCAACTGCGGCGAGTGCACTGATGACATCATCAATGTCTCGGTACGAGGGAAGAACGAAAATCACCGACTGACCAGAGGAGCGTATGTGACGAGCTTCGAGGGCGAACGCGAGTGCCCAGGTGGGAAGGTGAGTGTCGCCCCACGAGGTCACACCCGGGGGCATGGATACCGAGCGACATTGGCCCTGATCTAAACCCGCAAACGGAGCCACAATGCCCGGCACTCGTTCTTCATCCGACGATGCCGTTTCGCTGTTCTTCGGACCGTCTACCAAATCCGCAGTTGACCGATGGTGCTGCGCAGAGACCGCATTCGCGCTCACGAAGGCCTTCTCGACTCGAACAAAGCGCGCTGGGATAGCGAGACGAAGGACGTCACTGGCGCTACCTGCTTGTCGGTCGGCTACACGTCGGGCAAGTTCGTATAGCCCACGAGGAAGAACGGACACGGATGTTATGACGCTGTCAATGTCGTGCAATGCCCCGCCAAAGCTTGACGACTCAATGATGTTGATGACGTGAGCGTCCACCCGGCGGTTACCCATGCGCAGTGGGACACGAACTCGACCCCCGACAACGACGTCTTCCGAGAGCGCTTCCGGAATCGAATAGTCGAACAAGTGGTCGAGCTGTGGCAAGGGGGTGTCCAACAGCACCTGTGCAACACGCATTGCGACGGAAACCTAGAGTTTTGCTGCGCGCCGGAGTTCGTCAGCCTTGATCGACGTGTCTTCCCAGGTAAAGTCGGGAAGCTCGCGACCGAAGTGTCCGTACGAGGCGGTTTGTTGATAGATGGGGCGGAGCAAGTTCAAGTCACGAATAATCGCGGCAGGCCTCAGGTCGAACACATCGCGAATGGCTTTCACGATGACGTCGTCTTCAACCGTGCCGGTACCGAACGTTTCGACGTAGAAGCCGACCGGTTCTGGTTGACCGATGGCGTAAGCAACCTGCACCTCTAGGCGATCCGCAAGCCCTGCAGCAACCGCGTTCTTTGCAACCCAGCGAAGCGCGTAGGCAGCTGAACGATCTACCTTTGACGGATCCTTTCCGCTGAATGCTCCCCCACCGTGACGCGACGCCCCTCCATAGGTGTCGACGATGATTTTGCGGCCAGTTAGACCAGCGTCGGAACCGGGGCCACCTTCGACAAATGTGCCGACCGGGTTCACCATGACTTTCGTCGCGTTGGTGTCGACATCAGGAAGCAGCATCAGAACCTCACGGATGACCGTCTCTTCCACACGTCGACGAACCTCATCGATATGAACTTGCTCGGAGGGACCGTGCTGTGTGGAAATGAGCACGGTGTCAACGGTGCGCGGGACAGTTCCGTCGTACCCGATGGTGACCTGTGTCTTTCCATCAGGTCGCAAAAAGTCAAGTTCGCCAGATTTGCGCACGGCAGCGAGACGTTCGCTGAGGCGGTGTGCCAACCAAATCGGCAGTGGCATCAACGATGGAGACTCGGTCGTCGCGTAACCAAACATGATTCCCTGGTCACCTGCTCCCAGAAGGTTGGGGTCAGTTGTCGCCCCCGCCGCTGCTGCATCTTTGAGCACCAGCGTCGCAATCTCGGACGACTGAGCGCCAATGGCAACATTGACCCCACAGCTGCGTCCGTCGAAACCGACTTCGCTTGAGACGTAACCGATATCCGTGATCGTCTTTCGCACAACATCTGGGATTTCGACATAACCGTCGTCGATGGTCACCTCACCAGCTACCTGAACGAGCCCGCGCGTGACGAGGGTTTCAATTGCAACTCGGGCGACGTGACTCTCACGCAAGAACGCATCGAGCAGGGCATCCGACACCTGATCGCAGACTTTGTCGGGATGACCCTCGGTTACAGACTCCGAAGTGAAGAGGCGAAGACGACTCATGTGTTTTCCTTATCCATGGCTGCGCACACAGGCATTGACGGCTGTAGCGTGCCCCGCGCGAGCGGTCTGGAATGGCACCTAAACGAGCTCTTCAAGAATACGCTGTGCGACCGACAACTTATCGCCACTGAAGTGCACGGCGCTTCTGTCATCCCGGCGCAACATGATCACGGAGTTCTCCTCGGATGCAATGCCGTGGACCCATGAAACAGAATTGGCCACAATCATGTCGCAGCCCTTGCGCTTGAGCTTTTCTCGGGCAATCTCTTCAAGATTCGATCCAGTCTGGGTTTCGGCAGCAAACCCAATGACAGTGTTTGAACGACCCGGTGCATTCGAAATGGCGACAAGAACGTCATCGGTTTGCTCGAATGACAATTCGATTGTGGCTCCAGAATTGGATTTCTTGATCTTCTCGTTGCTCATTAGCAGTGGTCGATAGTCGGCAACCGCCGCTGCCATGATGACGATGTCATTGCTGGGGGCTTCGGTGACCATTGCCTCAAGCATGTCGAGCGCCGTTCCCGCAAAGATGGGCGTAACACCGCTCGGAACGGGAACGTCCATGTAGGCGTGCACGAAAGTAACGACTGCACCGCGACTGACTGCAGCGTGCGCGAGTGCAACCGCCTGGCGGCCCGAGGATCGATTGCCGAGGAAACGAACGGGATCAAGGGCTTCTCGAGTGCCACCACCTGAAATGAGGACTCGCTTTCCGGAAAGGCTCTTGCGTCCGAGAGAACCAACAGTGGCATACGCTGCCGCGACGATCTCATCGGGTTCAACCATACGGCCGATGCCAGCATCGCCACCCGTAAGGTTTCCGGTCGCGGGTCCGACAACTGTTACGCCGCGAGATTGCAAGAGCCCGACGTTGTTTTGCGTGGCTGGATGCATCCACATTTCGGTGTGCATAGCGGGAGCAACAACGACAGCACCCCGAGCGGCAAGGAGAATGTTTCCCAGCAGATCGTGCGCGTGACCACCCGCCATGTTGGCCAACGTGTTCGCTGTCGCTGGTGCGACCAGAATCAAATCCGCAGTTTGGCCAAGCTGAACGTGGCGCACGCTGGCGACATCGTCATATAAGCCGGTCACGACGGGGTTCCTGCTCAAAGCCTCGAGAGATGAACGCCCGACGAACTCGAGTGCCGAATCCGTCGCAACAACGGAGACATGATGACCATCTCGAACAAACGCCCGAATGACGCCCAACGCCTTGTAAGCAGCGATGCCGCCGGTGATGCCAACGACAATTCGAAGCTGACGGTTCAACACGTCAGGACCAAAACTTACGCCGACAGAGGCGTTACAACAAGCTTGTCTTCGTTGATCTCACGCAGAGCAATGGAGAGAGGCTTGTCGTCAATATTGGAATCTACAAGGGGGCCAACGTTGTCGTACAAGGCGCCCTCGTGCAGGTCCGAGTAGTAGTCGTTAATCTGTCGAGCACGCTTGGCTGCAAAAATCACCAGTGCGTACTTCGAATCAACCTTCGACAACAGGTCGTCAATAGGTGGGTTGATGATGCCTTCACTCTTTTTTGCCATTGCGTTTACTCCTCAGTAAGTCCCATTAAGTCTACGACTTGTTGAGCCGCTGAGTTTACGTCGTCGTTAACCACACGAACATCGAACTCGAGCCTCGCGGCCAATTCCTCACGGGCGGTTTCTAGGCGACGGAGACGCTCGTCGAGATCTTCAGTCCCCCGTCCTTCCAGGCGTCGTGCCAATTCATCCCAGGACGGTGGTTCCAGGAACACTGTCCGCGCTTCCGGCATATGCAACTTGACCTGACGCGCGCCTTGAATGTCGATTTCGAGCAATACACTGTGCCCTGCACGGAGTGCCTGATCAATTGGTCCGCGTGGAGTTCCGTACCGGTGTGTCCCGTGCACCACGGCCCATTCAAGAAGTTCGTCATCCGCAATGAGTCGGTCAAACTCCGTCGCGGATACGAAGAAGTAGTTGATGCCCTCCACCTCTCCTGGTCGCGGCGAGCGAGTCGTCGCGCTGACGGACATATGAACCGACGGGAACTTCTGGACTATTCGCGAAACGACCGTGCCCTTTCCAACTGCGGTAGGTCCGGCAAGAACAACAACTCGTGGCGTATGGTGCTCATCCCGAGTGGCGGCGCGACTTTTGAGAAATCGACCAAGGGCCTCTTGCTGCCTCCGGCCCAAACTGCCGAGGCGCTTTCGTGGCGAAATCTCCAGTGTCTCCATGATTTGCGGAACTTTGACTGCACCGATTCCCGGCAAGCTGCCGAGAAATTCGGTCGCACGCAAACGGGCCTCCACGCTGTCTGGGTCTATCCGTGCCACGGTAAAGACGTCTACGGCCGTCCTCTGACCATTGCCGAGATCGCCCTTGATGGACGCCCGAGCACGACGAGCCGCTACCGCTGCCTGAGACGCCGCCACGCGATCAACTTCAGGCATGGACGCTCCACTCATGTCAGCGAAGCGCCTCTGCAATGACGCCAGAACGACGATTGATCGTCTCGCCAATGGCTTCTGGGCCCGATTCCAAAATGCTGCGTGTTTCGGTGATGATAAGTCGTTTCGTCAAGGCACCGAAAAGCTGTTGCGCATCCACGGCTTCGGCACCCTGAAAACCAAATCCCGGAGCGAGGACCGGAAGCCCGGCGAACTCGTCGGTATCGATTCGGTAGTCAGTGAGCCGCACTGTCGCACCGAGCACGACGCCTGCACTCGTCGCACCCAAGGCGCGATTTGAATCCATCGCCGACTGCAGCACGGAACGGGCGACTGTGGAACCGGCTGGCTCGCCCTGTTCGATGATCGCGGTCTGCAAGGATCTCGCTTCCGGATTCGATGTTGCCGCCAGCATGAACACACCTTTGCCGTGTGCATGTGCAAGCTGGAGTGTCGCCGAGAGCGAGTCAACCCCAAGATACGGAGACACAGTGAACGCATCAGCCTCCAGGTGGGACTTCGGACTGAGCCAGGACTGCGCATAAGCCTGCATCGTGCTCCCGATGTCACCCCGTTTCGCGTCGGCGATGACAAGAAGCCCGGACTGCCGAGCTCGCTCAATGAGATTCTCTAGAGCCGAATACCCGGCCGAACCCCAACGCTCATAGAAGGCGACCTGAGGCTTGATGATGCCGACTTTGCCCACGCAGGCGTCGAGAACACGTAAAGAAAAGTCCTTGAGCGAGCGAGGAGAATCGTCAAAATCCCATCTTTCGAAAAGATAGGGATGCGGGTCTATTCCGACACAGAGGTGACCGAACTGGTCGAAGACTGCATCTAGTTTCTCTCCAAAATCGGGTTGACTCATGACCGAGCCGCCACGCGTGCGAGTTCGTAATCCTGAAGGCTGGTGACATCGAAGCCGTCACGCGTGACGTCGAGTGAGGCTACGGCAGCACTTACCTGGGCCATCGATGTGAAGAGCGGCTTGTCGGCCGCAACCGCCGTTGCTCGAATTTCATAGCCGTCAGCTCGTGCTGAACGACCGCTCGGCGTGTTGATGACGATGGCAACATCGCCTGCGTTGATCAGGTCCACAATGGTGTTTCCCGCTTGATCACTGACCTTGTTGACAACGCGAGCGGTGATTCCGTTGCGAGCGAGTACCTCTGCCGTACCGGATGTGGCAACGATTGAAAATCCCAGTTGCTGTAATCGCAGCGCGGGCAAGATGATTCCTCTCTTGTCTCCATCTGCGACCGAGACGAATACGGAACCACTCGTCGGAAGGCCACCGTAAGCAGCGAGTTGTGCCTTCGCAAAAGCGCGTGGGAAGTCCTTGTCGATACCCATCACCTCTCCGGTAGATCGCATCTCGGGACCAAGAATTGAATCAACCACCTGTCCGTCGACGGTGCGGAAACGTTTGAACGGCAGCACTGCCTCCTTGACTGAAATCGGAGCTCCAGGATCGACGTGTGCCCCATCCTTCACCGGCAACAGGCCTTCCGCGACGAGATCGTCAATGCTTGCACCGACCATCAACCGTGACGCGGCCTTGGCGAGCGGGATGCCCAACGCCTTGGACACGAATGGAACAGTTCTACTCGCTCGTGGATTTGCCTCGAGGACGTAAAGAACCCCGGCAGCTATTGCGAATTGCACGTTCAGCAGACCACGAACGCCGACTCCCTGAGCAATGGCGAGTGTCGCCTCAACGACACGATCAATTTCGTTCTTGCCCAGTGTCACAGGCGGAAGGGTGCACGCCGAGTCGCCCGAGTGAATTCCTGCTTCCTCGATGTGCTCCATGACTCCCCCGACATAAAGTCGTTGTCCGTCGTAGAGTGCGTCCACGTCAATCTCAATGGCGTCGTCGAGGAATCGATCGACGAGCAAGGGCGCGTCCGGGCCAACAATTGCTTGGCCACCAATTCGATTGAAGTAATCGCGCAGACCAGCAGAATCGAAAACAATCTCCATTCCGCGACCACCCAAAACAAAGCTCGGCCGAACGAGAACGGGGT
>JBFYOK010000040.1:0-4313 GCA_041303845.1 Microbacteriaceae bacterium
AACGAACCCGGAAGCGTGATGCGCGTGAGCACGTAATCAAGGTACTCAGCGGTCGGACGACCGGCACGAATTCCCGGGATGAAGCCGCCGTAGCGCTTCATGTTGTCGGCGACCTCTTCAGGGTTGAACGTGATGGCCACGTAGAAGTACGTGAATCCGACGATGAGCAAGAAGAACATCGCCATGTAGATCGGGTTGTCGCCCTGAGTCAGGTAGTTCGTAATCCACACAACCCACTCGGCTGGCTTCTCGCCGGCGGCAGGCTGGTTGAACTGCGCAATAAGCGCCGGCAAGTACAAGAGCGATGACGCGAAGATGACGGGCACAACACCAGCCATGTTCACCTTGATCGGAATGTAAGTGTTGTTGCCACCGTAAGTACGACGACCGACAACACGCTTGGCGTACTGAACGGGAATCCGTCGTTGCGACTGCTCAACGAAGACGATGGCGGCGACCACCAAGAGTCCGACTGCAATCACGAGGAGGAAGGTGTTCCATCCCTTAGCCAGCTGGATTGCCCACATCGACTGCGGGAACGTGGCAGCAATCGACGTGAAGATGAGCAACGACATACCGTTACCGACACCCTGCTCGGTGATGAGCTCAGCCATCCACATGATGAGACCGGTACCGGCGGTCATCGTGATGACCATCAGGAGAATGGCGTACCAAGCGTCGTTGGTCAGAAGTTGCGAACACTCAGGCGTCGATGTCGAGCCGAACAGTGCACCCGACCGGGCGACCGTGATGAGAGTGGTCGACTGCAGAACACCGAGAGCAATCGTGAGGTAACGCGTGTACTGCGTCAGCTTCGACTGACCCGCCTGGCCTTCCTTTTGGAGGGCTTCAAAGTGAGGGATGACCACGCGCAGCAACTGGACGATAATCGACGCGGTGATGTAGGGCATGATGCCCAACGCGAAAATGGAAAGCTGGAGGAGTGCGCCACCCGAGAACAGGTTGACGAGTTCGTAGAGACCGGAGGTGTTCTGGTTGGCCGCGAGACACGCCTGAACGTTGCCGAAGTCGACGAATGGGCTCGGGATGAACGAGCCGAAGCGGAAGATGGCAACGATGAAGATCGTGAAACCAATCTTGCGACGAAGATCGGGGGTGCGGAAAATCCGCGCTACTGCGCTAAACACAAGCTTCTCCTGGTTTCTTTCTTTGTGGAAGCTGCGTAGCCCCCGGACTAAATCCGAGGACCACGCGCCTCACAACGTAAAGAGCAGTGGCGACGGCTAGTTGACCGAACCACCGGCGGCAACAATCTTCTGCTCAGCTGAGCTCGAGACCTTGTCGACCGTAACGTTCAGCTTAACCGCGATGTCGCCGTTGCCAAGTACCTTGACGAGCTCATTCTTGCGAACAGCTCCCTTGGTTACGAGGTCGGTGACAGTGACGTCGCCGCCCTTCGGGTACAACTCAGCGAGCTTCTCGAGGTTGACCACCTGGTATTCGGTGCGGAACGGGTTCTTGAATCCGCGCAACTTCGGTGAACGCATGTGCAGGGGCATCTGGCCACCCTCAAATCCGATTTTCACCTGGTAGCGAGCCTTAGTACCCTTGGTTCCACGACCCGAGGTCTTACCCTTCGAGCCTTCACCACGACCAACACGCGTGCGCTCTTTCTTGGCACCCGGTGCGGGACGGAGGTGGTGAACCTTGAGCAGGTGCTCCTTAGGCTGACCTGGCTCCTTCTTGGCAGCAGCTTTCGGTGCGGCCTTGGGAGCAGCAGCCTTTGGTGCTTCTGCCTTGGGTGCGTCAGCCTTTGCCGCAGCAGGCTTTTCAGCAGCCTTAGCGGCGGGTGCCTTGGCGGCAGCCGGAGCCTTTGCAGCAGCGGTCTTTGGCGCGGCTGCCTTCGCAGCGGGAGCCTTTGCAGCAGCAGCCTTGGGGGCAGCCTTTGCAGCGGGCTTCGCGTCGTCCTTGTTTTCAGCCATTAGTCAATCTCCTCAACCTTCACCAGGTGAGCGACGGTCTTGACATAACCACGGTTTACGGGGCTGTCTTCCTTGACGACGATGTCGCCAATGCGCTTGAGTCCAAGACTGCGAAGCGTGTCGCGCTGGTTTTGCTTTTCGCTAATTACCGACTTGATCTGTGTGACCTTGAGACGTGCGGCCATTAGACACCTGCCTTAGCGGCGGCATCGGCGCGCACGAGGCGAGCAGGTGCTACCTGGTCGAAGTCCAGACCACGACGGGCGGCAACGGCGCGCGGCTCTTCGAGCTGCTTGAGTGCCTCAACCGTGGCGTGAACGATGTTGATCGTGTTGGACGAACCGAGCGACTTGCTCAGCACGTCGTGAATACCGGCACACTCGAGGACGGCACGCACAGGGCCACCGGCGATAACACCGGTACCTGCAGCAGCCGGACGCAAGAGCACGACGCCAGCAGCGGCCTCACCCTGAACGGGGTGCGGAATCGTAAAGCCCACGCGAGGAACGCGGAAGAAGTTCTTCTTCGCTTCTTCGACACCCTTTGAGATGGCGAGCGGAACTTCACGGGCTTTGCCGTAACCGATACCGACCATGCCGTTTCCGTCTCCGACGACGACGAGCGCGGTGAAGCTAAAGCGACGACCACCCTTGACGACCTTGGATACGCGGTTGATGGTCACGACGCGCTCGAGGAACTGACTCTTCTCGGCATCGCGATCACGGTTGCGGTCCTTGTTGGGGTTGCGCTCACGAGCACCGCGGCGGGCCTCGCGAGGCTCGTCACGAACCGACTCGGTGGATTCAACCACTGCAGCTTCGGTTACGACGGTTTCTGCTTCTGCAGTCACCTCGTTCTCCTTTTCAATCTCGCTCACAGGTTGAGTCCAGCCTCTCGCGCTCCATCGGCGATCGCGGCAACGCGACCGGCGTACTTGTTTCCGCCACGGTCAAAGACCACGGCCTCAATACCAGCCTTCTTGGCACGCTCAGCAACGAGCTCGCCGACCTTCTTGGCCTTGGCGGTCTTGTCGCCGGCGAAACCGCGGAGTTCGGTCTCCATCGTCGAAGCCGAAGCGACCGTGTGGCCCTTCGAGTCATCGACGACCTGAACGAACACGTGACGTGCCGAACGGGTTACGACCAGACGCGGACGAACCGACGTGCCTTCAACCTTCTTGCGCAGTCGAGCGTGACGACGGTCACGCGACGCAGACTTACTTTGAATAGCCATGGCTTACTTACCACTCTTTCCGGCCTTGCGGCGAACAACTTCGCCGGCGTAACGCACGCCCTTGCCCTTGTATGGTTCTGGCTTGCGAAGCTTACGAATGTTGGCAGCAACCTCACCGACGGCCTGCTTGTCGATGCCCTTGACGGTGAGCTTGTTGTTGCCCTCGACCTCAAATGAGATGCCGGCGGGCGGGTCAACCGTGATCGAGTGCGAGTAGCCGAGAGCAAACTCCAACGACGAACCCTTGGCGGCAACACGGTAACCCGTGCCGACAACCTCGAGGCCCTTTTCGTAGCCCTGGGTTACACCGACGATTTGGTTTGCGATGAGGGTACGCGTGAGTCCGTGGAGTGAGCGCGATGCGCGCTCGTCGTCGGGACGCGTAACGACAACCTGGTTTTCCTCGATTGCAACGCGAATCGGGTCGGACACGACGAGTGAAAGCTCACCCTTCGGGCCCTTGACGGAGACATTCTGCCCGTCGAGCGTGACTGTGACGCCGCCGGGGATGTCGATGGGAAGACGACCAATACGTGACATGACGAGTTACCACACGTAGGCGAGAACTTCTCCGCCCACGCCCTTCTGCTCGGCCTGACGGTCAGTGAGAAGACCGTTAGAGGTGGACAGGATGGCAACGCCGAGGCCGCCGAGAACCGTAGGAATCTCAGTCGACTTTGCGTAAACACGAAGTCCGGGCTTCGAAACGCGCTTGATGCCGACAATCGACTTCTCGCGGTTCGGTCCGAACTTGAGGCTCAGGGTCAGGGTCTGTCCAACGCGAGCGTCGCTAACTTCCCAGCCCGCAATGAAACCCTCGGACTTGAGGATTTCAGCAATGCGCACCTTCAGTTGCGAGTTCGGCATCGACACGGTGTCGTGGTGAGCCGAGTTCGCGTTGCGCAGTCTGGTCAGCATGTCTGCGACCGGATCTGTCATTGTCATATGTGTTTTTTCTTTCTTTCACCAGGTTTCGCGAGCTTTACAAGGCATGCGACCTGTGGTGGTTCACGAGACGCGGAAGCGAATCGCGTGGATCAAGAACTTAACTAGTTCGTCTTGAAAGGGAAGCCAAGTTCACGAAGGAGCGTGCGGCCCGCTTCGTCGCTCTTGGCAGTGGTCACGACCGTGATGTCC
>JBFYOK010000041.1:0-6905 GCA_041303845.1 Microbacteriaceae bacterium
CGACGGCAGTGCGGCAAACGACCTCGCGCCGATTGTCGGCTACTGCCCCGCGGGTCACGAGTTCTTTCGATTCAAGACCGCGACGCGCCCGCTCTCGTGCGGGCGATGCGGTCGCGGTTTCAATCGCGATAACCTCATCACGTGGCACCGGCGTGACGCGCTGTAGTTGCGCTCCCCCTCTCGCACCCGCCTAGATTTCAGGGGAACATGGATATCTTTTTGCGACTGACGCTCGATGCCGACATCGACACGGTGTGGGATGCGCTGTCACGCCCTGCCCAGATGCGCGCGGCTGCCCGTCCGTTCATCCGCGTTCGCTCATGCGAACCCGGTGGTTTTCCGTCGAAATGGATTCCCAACACGCCCCACCTCGTTGCGCTGTCGCTCTTCGGTGTCATTCCGCTCGGCACGCAAACCGTCGAAGCGCAATTCGTCGAGCGCCCGGGTGGCGTGCGCATGCTCGTCGATTCCGGTGCGCCGATGAGCGGGCCATTGACCCGCCTCAAGCACTGGGACCACCGCATGGCGGTGTCGCCGATCAACGACCGGCAAACCCTCTACCGCGACCGACTCCGCATTCGAGCAGGTTGGTTGACCCTGCCGTTCTGGCTCGGGCTGTGGTTCATGTGGCAATTGCGCGGACAATCTCTGTCACGCGCGATGCGCAAACGCTCTACTTTGCAGCGTTAGCTTTGTCGATGTCGCCTTCGGTCTGTGCCT
Organism: Microbacteriaceae bacterium; assembly: GCA_041303845.1. Classification (GTDB taxonomy): domain Bacteria; phylum Actinomycetota; class Actinomycetes; order Actinomycetales; family Microbacteriaceae; genus RFQD01. The sequence continues at coordinate 721 of JBFYOK010000041.1, forward strand.
CATCGAGCACAACCTGGACGTCGGTCGACGAGAGCGAGCGAAGTTCGAACGAGAATGCGTCCATCACGCGCGTCTGGTTTTCGAGCCAGGCTACGCGACTTTCTGCATCACCAAAGGCTTCGGTGCTGTACTCCTCGTAGCGTGAAACCAAGTTCTCAGCGAGTCGGCGAGCCTCGGCAATGGCACGAGCTGCCTCTTCGCGGGCATTGCGAAGAATCGAGTCGGCTTCTCCGCGGAGGTCAGCCAATTCGGCTTCGGCCTGCGCTGTGAGTTCACCAGCGGTCGCAACGGCCTGAGCAACGCGGGTACTGGCTTCTTCACTCAAGCGTTCAACGTGAGCGACGGCCTCTTCGTTGCGAGCAAGACGCTCGCGCTCGGCCTCGTCTTCGGCAATCTTGATGTCGTAGTCCATGCGCAACTGCTCGCGCTCGGCAATCTGACGCGTCGTGAGAAGTTCCGTCTTGATGTCTTCGACCTCTTGGTGCAGTCGGGCACGACGATCGGATGCGGCAATCTCGGTCTCCGAGATGAACTTAGCTCCACGACGCTGAGCGGTCTCGAGACTCGTGCGAGCCTGAACGAGAAGTGCCTCGGCTTGGTTGTCGAGCTCCGTGCGACGACGCTCGGACTCAACCCGCAGATCTTCGATGCTGCCGTCAGCTTCGAGCGTGACGCGCGTTGCCTCTTCACGAGCCTTGCGAACGCGGTCTTCGGCATCAGCACGAGCTGTCTCGCGAATAACCTGAGCCTCGGCCGATGCATCCTTGACGATGACCTTGGCCTGCTCTTCCGAAACACGAAGGGTCTGCTCGAACGCGGCACCAAGGTCTGCGTAGGTGGGCTTGGCGGTGAGTCGGTTGAGCTTCTCTTGAGTTTCAGCCAGCGTTTCAACGAGCTGGCCGATCTGTTCGTCGACCTCACGCTTGCGCGCTTCGGCCTCAACAGCCGAAGATGTCATCTTCTCGGCGGCCTCAATGACATCCTGTGGTTCGTAGCCGGGCTTTGCGCGGCGGAACTGGAGCTTCACATCCATAATTACTCAGCCTCTTCCGACGATGCGGGCGACGACACGGCTTCGCTCAACAGCATCATGTCTGCAGCGAATTCTTCAACGAGTTGTTGCTGGCGGATGACCTCCGACAAGCGCTGACGCGAAGCCTCGTGGAGGTCGCGAGCGTGCGTCTCAATCTTGAGGAGCAGTGACTTCGAGCGAAGGTGGGACCGCGAGACGAGAGCGTGTGCGGTCTCGGTAGCCGAACGCACGGCGTCGGAACCCTCAACCTGATAGCGCGAGAGCAGACCCTCAGCCTTGAGCAAGACTTCGCTGGCACGACGACTCGACTCGGTGGTCTGGTCGTTTGCGTCGTTCTCAATGCGAGAGATGTAGTCCTGCGATTGCTCGGCCAAGCGAGCCATTTCACGCTCGGAGCGTTCGCGGTTCGCTTCAATCTCAGCGGCGATGCGAGACATTTCACGTTCGTGAACTTCGCGCAAAGTGGCGATTTCACGGGCGGTAGTTTCTGCCTCGCGCTCAACCAAGTCGTTGATTTCGTTGACGCGAGCGAGTGCGTCGCGCTCAATGCGCTCGGCGTCTTCGCGTGCACGAGCAAGTTCGGTGCGAGCCTCTGCGAGACCGTCTTCTGCGTGAGAAACCTCAGCGCCTGCTCGGCTCTTCGCCTGAGCGACGGCGTGACGTGCACGACTGCGTGCTTCCGTCAGCAAGGCATCCGCCTGCGACTTTGAGGATGAAGCAAGTTCACGAGCCTCAGATTTTGCTGCCTCGCGGATCTCCGCGGCTTCTGCTGCGGCCTGCGCAAGAAGCTTGTTGGCCTGTTCCTCGGCGACCTTGAGCGTCTGCTCGAAAGCACTTCCCAGCTCAGAGAAGCTCGGTGCAGAGTCAATCTTGCGCAACTGCGAGCGAACGTCGCTCAGTTCACGCTTGAGACGACGAAGGGTCGCCTCCGACTCAGCAGCAGCAGCGTTGCTCTTGTCAATTCGTTCGGTGAGTTCGGCAAATGCGGCGTCGACCTCTTGGGGGTCGAAGCCTTTGCGCGTCGTCCGAAAATTGGACGTATCACTCATGAGGACTCCTGAAGATAGTTAGTCATGATTCTAAGGCGCAAACAACGCTCCCGTCGACCACAGAACAGGGTTTATGCCTATGCGAGACCTAATCCGGCGATAGCCATACGCAACAGGGCTCCGCGACCGCCTTCCATCTCCGACGACAGGCTTTCACTCATGGCCTGTTCTGGAGTGAACCACGTGACTTCAAGCGCATCCTGGCGGGGATCACACGTGCCCGTGACCGGGACGACGTAGGCAAGCGAGACGGCGTGCTGTCGGTCATCCGTGAACGCACTGATGCCAGGCAGAGGAAAGTATTCGGCAACGTGGAACGGCACCGGGCTGGCCGGCAAAAGCGGGAACGCCATGGGTCCGAGGTCTTTTTCGAGGTGACGAAACAGAGCATCGCGCACGGTTTCTCCATACATGACTCGGCCCGAAACGATGGTGCGCGTCATTTCTCCCGATGGCTTCGACCGAAGCAAGACTCCGACTTCAGTAACAATGCCGAGTCCGTCGACACGAACTGGCACGGCTTCGACATACAGCAGTGGAAGACGCAGTCGAATCGCGGCTAGTTCGTCGTCGCCGAGCCATCCGGAATTCGGGTCAGGTGTGCGCACGCTCATGTGCCTAGTGTCTCACGCCCTACTTTTTGCGGCGCAACCGATCGAAGAATCGAGCGGGTGTCGTCACCGTGAGGTGGTCAGACTTGTGCAGGATGACCGAGCCGAACGCGCGCATCCGGCGGAAACGGTCACTGACGAAGAAGAACGGTGCGCCGAACGCGAGCAAGACGCCCGTGACGCCAAACGGCCCGAGGAGGGCAAGACCCGTATTGACGAGGCCTTCAATCGAAGGGGCATCCGGTGTCGGCGGGGTCACCGCGGTCCACTGCGCCCAGAGAGTCTGATCTGCGCTAAACGTGTAGTCGGCGTTGTCCGAGAACCATTCACCTTCGCCGTCTTCTTGCGTATTCCAACCGGTGAAGGTGAAGCCGTCGCGGCTGAATGTGTTGGCATCGAGTGCGATGGTACCCGTGCCGTCCTGGGTCGTTGCGGTTCCCGAACCTCCGTTGGGTTCGAACGTGACCGTGAATGTCGAGGCTGGGTCTGCAGTCCACTGCGCGTAGAGCGTCAAGTCCGCCGAAAAGTCGTATGACTGCTCATTCGTGTAGGCGTCACCGTTGCCCAGCTCTGCCGTGTTCCAACCCGCAAAGCTGTAGCCGGGTCGGCTGAAGCCGTTCGGCGTCAGGGTTGCCGTCGAAGCCGAAGCCTGCGCCGCCGTTGTTCCAGTTACTCCAGTTCCGTTCGGCATGAACGTCACAAGGTTGCTCACCGCAATAGAGTCGGCCAACACGAAGGTGCCCGGCGGGGTCTGTGACAGCGTCGAGGTAACGAGGTTGTCGAATTCGAACCCCGGTCCGCTCACGCGAAGGGCATCCAGCGTCATCGATCCCGGCATGTACAAATTGAAGTACACGTACTGCGCCGTGGGGACCATGGTCGACGGCGACGTTGGGGTGAGCGACGAAAAGGAACGCGGATTGCCAAAGTAAAGACCCTTGGCATACTGCGTCGAATCGGTGCTCGTCACATATCCATTGCCGTCTGGCCACGACACAGGAGGTGTGCTTCCCACCACAGACGCGAGTGCTGACAGATCAAAACTTGCGATTACGGCGCCATCATTGACAAATTCAACATTGTTGCCCGGGCTGCCACCCGACCACCAGAAGCCCACGTAGCGAACGGGATTGGTGAAATCGAACGTGATGGAGCGCAGCGGTTCCCCCGGGTTGTACCAGCCCGTCGCAGGCGCGTTGGAGCCGGATCCGCCGAATGTCGGCGCAGACGTCGTGGTGCTGGCACCGGTGACATCGCTCTCGGCCAAAATGCTGCACGCCGTCGAAATGTTCGTCGTCAGAGTCCCCGTTGCAATCGAGCTCGGGCAGGTTCCCACTGAATAACTGTCAAAGGACTCGAGAATAACGTCAGCGCCCGTGACGTCCGAACCCTGCACCAGAGGCGGTGACAGGTACAGGCCGATGGTCGCCCCGGCCGCCGAAGCGGGTGTCGTCGACGTTGAGCCAGAAATCAGGCTCGCGACAAACGCTGCTGACAAGAGAAGGGCCGTGATCGGGCGACGAAGCATGAGACAACCTTTGAACGTGAGTGGCAAAGTGCTCTGTGCCACATGAACTATCTTCCTAGCCTAGGCGAATGTCCTTGCGGCGACGCACGAGCGTCAACAACCCACCAGCGGCGAGCAACATGACGGACGCGAGGGTGAGGCCCACTGCATCCACGCCCGTGTCTGGCAGTTCAGGAGAGGCTACTTCAGCGGGACCCCACCAGGTGCAGTTCGTGAAGGATCCGCCCCAGCCCTCTTCGTTCATCTCGAACGCGTCGATGTTGCTTCCCCACGACGATGTAGCCAACGAGTAGTAGTTGATGCCGTAATCGGTGCCGGTGTCAGTTTCGGAGTAGAAGAAGATGTTTCCCTCGGCAGTCACGTGCAAACCGGCGTTGTATCCCGTGTAGTTGCTTGGCGCCGGCGGAATGACACCTGTCTGCGCACCCGAAACAGCATCGAAGATGACGATCTCTCCGGAGTCCTGGTCGTAGACATAAATGTGACCTGCGAAGAACGACAGGTTTCCACCGGCTGTGACGTCTGCGCTGTTGAGCGTCAAGTGTGCGACGAAAACTTCTGCATCGGCATCGAAAGCAAAAATGTTGTAATCGCCAGACACTGCATCAAAGTTGCTCGCATATACCGTGCCGTCGATGTCGTTGACCGCCAACCCGACAACCTCCGAAGCGCCGCCGACGGCCGAGGCGTCTCCGATAGACGTCGCATCGCCTTCGTTGACAAGATCGGTGGCGTAAAGCGCGCCGGTTGACAGCAGGTAGAGCGTGTTTGAGTTGTTGTCTACGGCCGTGAATGGATACGGTTCACCGAATCCCGTGTCGACGCCACCGTCGAATGCGGTGACGCTCGTGCCATCCGCATTAAATTGGTGAGCATCGTAGGTTGACGGGCTCGATGGAGACTGACACACGATACTTCCGGCCTCGATTTTGGTGAGCGCGGATGCGGGGCTAGCGACAAACATCGGTGCAACAACCAAGGCCGCGGCTACGAGCAACTTCTTCTTCATGCTGAGACTTTCCTATTCGAGGAGACCGGCTCGCACACGAGGCGTCTGCCGAAGGCTATTTCGCATTTGAGTTTATACAAATGAGAAAAGATTGACCCCAACTCGAGTGTTCAATGCGAAAGGCCAGCTCAACATCGCTTACCAGAGCACAAATTGAGAAAGCCTCCCCTGCGGGGAGGCTTTCTCAATTGGCGGTCCCGGTGGGATTTGAATTCTCTTCATACACCAGACCGGGATTGGGAGAGTCTGAGATCTCGCCGGAAACTGGGAATCTTTAGATGTTTCTGGCTCATCCAGATGCGTCCAGGTTCTCATTGAATTGTGTCCACGGTGTGTCCGCGAGGAAGGGGGCATGCAACCGGCAAGCCAGTCCCCTGGTGAGCAGGATTTGCTAGAGCTCTCATTCACGATGTCTTCCCGGCGGGAACACTGTAATGGCTTGCACGGTACAGGACTAGACCAGCCACGCTTGACAGCTACGACTCTTCTTCGAGCTGCCGCTCGAAGGACTGCCGGACGAGGCCCAAGACGTAGTCGAAATCCGTCGACTCGTCGAGTCCAACCTGATAGTCACCGTTTCCCCAACGGCCAAGTTTTGAGACGTCCTCGGCGAGGCCACGCGGGTCAACGAGTCCGCCTAGGGGAACGTTCAGGCTCAAATTGAGTTTCGACTTGAGTGGCACAACATCCACAAAGTTCGTTTCTGCCTTGTAGGCGATGTACAACACAGTGGTGATCCGTGCACACAACATTCTCTCCGCAATCTTGGAGGTTGCAGTTCGAGATCGACTCATCTCGACCAACGATGCAAAAGGCGTTGGACTTCCGAAGAACAACGTGAAGCGAAAGGCGTATCTGACCTTCGAGCAGGTCGAACTCCTGGCCTCAAGGAGCGCCGGCTCACGGTCAACGAAAACGCTGTGGATGTGAACGGAAAAATTCACGTGGGTAAACC
>JBFYOK010000042.1:0-6967 GCA_041303845.1 Microbacteriaceae bacterium
CGCGAGCCCATGGGATGAAACGAGCGATGACGACCGACCACCACCCATATGACCGGTAGAACTTATCAGTGCGGTCGATGATTTTTCTCAAGCGCGGGCTGCTCTTTTTGTCGAGGTACGGGCGTCCGAGGTGGCGACCAAGAATGAATCCGACTTGATCGCCGATGAACGCGGAGATGCCGACGCCCAGAGTCAAGATCCAAATTTCTAGGCTTGGGCTCGCGGCAGTGACGAGACCTGCTGCGAAGAGCAGTGAGTCGCCGGTGATGAACGGGATGAACGCCCCGACAAAAAGGCCGGTCCCAGCGAATACCAATCCCCACACCGCGAGATAGAAGATGGCAACAGCGGCACTTCCGAAAACCGGCCCTAACGATGAAAACCAATCAGAGAGTTGCCCGTCGAAGGCGGACATGCGCAGGACGCTCTCGGTCATCGTCAATGGGGCCCTATCCGTGAAGTGAGGCTTCGAGGTCGCCAAAGACCTGCTGGTTGAAGGTAAACGCCAATCGAACCTCGTCCACAAGTATGGCCACTTCGTTCGCGCTCAAGCTGAGACCGTCAAGCCCTGACCTGTACGTTTCCTTGAATCGAACGACGTTGTCGACGTCGGAAAAGTCATAGAACGCGAGTTGATTCTCTTGTGCGCCATAGTGGCGGGCGACAAGGGCCGCAATGGCTTGGCCTCCGGACAAATCCCCGAGATACCGCGTGTAGTGGTGGGCAATCAGGCGAAAATCCGAGCGGTCACCGAGCCCGGCAAGATGTTCTCGATACTGAGTCATCGCGGGGGTCGGAACGGTAGATGTCTTCCAATTCTCGACACCAAGGTGTTGGAGATCGTGATCCAGCGAGGGGCCTCGCAGGAGGGCGTCATCCCAGAGAATTTCTGAAGAGGGGAAAGGCGTCCCCACCGTGGTGCGAGCTTCGAGTCCGTCATACAACCAAGCGAGTTGGGTGACGTACAGTGCGTACGCCGCGAGGTCGAGTTCACCCTTCATCAGCTTCACGACGAATTCGCTAGTTTCAGCCTGGGTGTGCTGGTCGCGCGAAGACTCCCGCAACAGGGTTGACAGCGGAACATCCGTTTGCATGTACTTAGGTTAGCCTTACCTAAGTGAATTACCAAATGGAGTTAAGATCCGGAGACCGACCGAAAATGTGACTTGTGCGGAAGGAGGGATTTGAACCCTCACGCTCGAAAGCACAGGAACCTAAATCCTGCGTGTCTGCCAATTTCACCACTCCCGCGATGTGACCATTCTAAATCGCCACGTGCGCTCGCTCATTCGCGCATCCGTGGGGATAACTAGCCGACTCCAAGCCCGACACTGCAACAAAATGCTCGAGTGAATTCGTCGTCAAAACTCCACGCAGTCATTCGAGCAACACGTGACGCCCTTGCCGACCGTGACTCGGTGACGCTCGACAACATTGAACAGGCGCTTGCTGAAGAAGTCGGCCGACGACTCGACACGGGCGAAATCCGCCCGGAGGCCGAAGGTGACGTCGTGGCACAGGCGCTCGCCGAGCTTCATGGGCTCGGTCCACTCCAGCCCATGCTCGATGATCCGACCATCGAAGAGATTTGGATTAACGGACCCGGCAAAGTTTTTGTCGCTCGTGGGGGAGTGTCGGAGCCGCTTGCGCTCACCCTTGATCTGGTGCAGGTACGCGAGCTCGTGGAGCGCATGCTGCGCTCGACAAATCGTCGAGTCGACCTTTCGACGCCATTTGTTGACGCCTCGCTTCCCGACGGCTCGCGACTCCACGTCGTCATTCCCGACATCACTCGTCAGCATTGGTCGGTCAACATCCGAAAGTTCTCTCGGTCCATTACTTCGATGGGGGACCTAGTAGAGAGGGAATCGCTGACACAACAGGCAGCCGAATTCATTCGAATGTGCGTCTTGGCGAGAGCGAACATCCTCGTTTCAGGTGCCACCCAAGCGGGCAAAACCACGATGCTCAATGCGGTGCTCGCATGCGCGCGTGATCGGGAGCGAATCGTGACCGTTGAAGAAACGTTTGAGTTGGATGTTCGCGCCGACGATGTTGTTGGGATGCAGTGTCGTCAACCAAACCTCGAGGGCAACGGTGAAATCGGTTTGCGCCGGCTCATTAAAGAGGCCCTGCGCATGCGCCCAGATCGACTTGTGGTTGGGGAAGTGCGCGAGGCAGAAAGTCTCGATCTGCTCATCGCGCTCAATAGCGGGTTGCCCGGCGCCTGCTCGATACACGCGAACAGTGCACACGATGCCCTGACCAAACTCTGCACGCTCCCGCTGCTCGCCGGCCGCAACATTGACTCCGCGTTTGTTGTCCCGACCGTCGCGGCGTGCATCGATGTTGTCATCCACTGTGAGCTAGATCGGTTCGGGCATCGTCGCGTGAGCGAAATCACTGTGCCGACAGGACGGGTCATGGATGGTGTGGTCGAATCCGTCGCGCTCTTTGATCGCAGAACAGGTTTCTTGGCCTGGACCGGAGACCCGGTTCCTCGCCTGACGCGATTTGACGCTGCCGGGCTTGACCCGCGAATTGTTTTGGCAGGTGGCGAAATCTGATGGCGTCAACCCTGGATCTCGCGGCACTCGCGTTGGCTGTCCTCTGGTCGGCCGGCCTTTATATTGTCTGCTCGATTCTGTTGTGGCCACAATCACGACAGTCGGCACGCGATAGCGGGAGGCAACGTGCTCGCGTGCGACGCGCAGCACTAATGCCGATTCGCCACTTGCTTGATTCCGCTGGATTCGCCGGCACGAGCGTCGGAGCATTTCTCAGCGGTTCGCTGGCCGTGAGTTTGGGCATCGGCGCATTGACACTGTTGCTCACGCCACTGCCTGTCTTGGCCGCATGTGCGTCAGCCGTCGCGCTGGGTGCGCCAACGCTCATTCTGGTGAAACGTCGTGCACGACGCGACCGTCAACGTGCCTCGTTGTGGCCAGAAGTGGCCGACACGCTGATCTCCCTTATCCGCTCGGGATCGAGTGTGGTGGAGTCGCTTACACAACTCAGTTTGACCATGCCTCCGTCGATTGGTCAGGCAACACGGCGATTCGCCGAGCGGGTAAGTGTCTCAGCGAATGTTGAAAGGTCTCTCGACGAATTGAAAGCAGACTGGGCAGACCCTGCGGGCGACCGCATCGTGGAGGCTCTGAAAGTGACTCGAGACGTGGGTGGAACCCGGCTGACGAGCGTGTTGCGTGAGGTGTCGTCGGGGCTACGAAAATCGCTTGCGCTTCGCCGGGAGATTGAGGCTCGGCAGAGCTGGATTCGTGTTGCGGCGGGAATTGGAGCGACCGCCCCGTGGGCCGTCGTTCTTCTTTTGTCGACACGTCCCGAGGCGGCTCGTGCTTATCAAAGTCCAGCCGGCGTGATGCTGATTTTGGGCGGCCTTGCCGTCACGGTGATTGCCTATCGAATCATGACGCGCATCGGTTCCGTGTCTCCCGAGCGGAGGTGGTTCGCGTGAGCATTCTGTTGATCAGCACTCTCGTGGGGCTCAGCTTCGGTGGTGGAGTCTGGCTATCCTGGCAATCTGTTCGCCGGTCTCGCCGGGCTGTTGCCTCGCGCGTTGCCCCGTATGTTTCTGACATCTCAGCGGCGGCGCACGTGGAGGCGATCGAGTCTCATCAAGCTCAGGTCTCGGTTGGCGGGGCTTCACTCAATCGTTAATCGAATTAGCCACGTGGCAGCTCGTCGCGGTGGCGAGGCCACGGCGTCTTTGCTCACGCAGGCGGGGCGCGCCACGACGGCCCCAGAGTGGTGGGGTCAGCGCCTTCTCTTCACCGGGTCTGGGGCAGTCGCCGGACTTGTCGCGGGAAGCCTCTATGGATTTTCCGTTCAGTCCGCTTCGCCGGCGCTCGGTCTCCTCATCGTCGGTGGAGTGGGTGGCTGGGTTTTGCCTCAGTGGGCGTTGCGTCGACAGGCGCGCATTCGCGGTCACTTACTCGAACAAGAGATGGCTGCCGGGCTCGAGCTCATCGGCCTCTGCGTGTCTGCAGGTGAAGATGTGGTTTCCGCTCTGGCGCGCGTGGGCCGGCTGGGGTCCGGCCCCTTCAGCGAGTTCGTTCGGGATGCGCTCACACAGGTCGCCCTGGGAATCCCCGTTGCCACTGCACTCGAATCGTCTGCCCGACAGGCCGACGTGCCTGCCCTCTCACGCGTTGTGGAACACCTCACCGCGACCTTGGAACGTGGCACACCCATTGTCGACGTCATCACGGCACAGATTGCGGATGTGCGCGAAGAGGCAAAACAGACACTGATCGAATCTGCGGGACGCAATGAGGTTCTCATGCTCATTCCGCTGGTGTTTCTCATCCTTCCCGTGACAATCGCCTTTGCGGTTTATCCCGGCTTGATCGCGATTCAGTCCGGCCTGTGAGCGCGAGCGATTTCGGGATGAGTCGTTAGACTCAATTTCGGATTTCATTCAGGAGGAAAGCCGTGACCATCACCTCATCACTTGCCCAGCGGGTGGCCGCTCTCGCACTTTCGACAGCCGTCGTTGGGTCTGGCTTGAGCATTCTCGCCGTCTCACCGGCTCGTGCTGTTACACACATTGACGCACTCTTTGACTGCGCGGCCATTGCGGCCGACAGCTCTGACATTCCGAAGTTTTGGGCTGAAGCCGACGACACTGTCACGGTCACCTTTCGAAACTGTTACTCGGGATCGGCCAATGACTTCTACATCTTCGGAGGCAACGGCAACGGAATGCACCTGAACTACACGTCGTTGACCAACGCCACCAATACCGGTCTACCGGACCAGTGGATTGTTCGCAATGATGCGACTAAGACCGGCGATTGGACACTGAGCGGCATCGTGATGGGCACCGCAAACGGCGGCTCCGTCACGCTCGGACCATCAAACCTGACAATCGGATATTTCCAACTGCCCTTTAGCGGCAGCGCAACCGCATGGCGCCTCGGTGGCGTGGGCGCCACGCAAACCGTGTCACCAGAAACACAGACCGTAACGGCCGTCACGAACCGCGCCATCACGCCGACGACTGCGTTCACGCCAACGAATTTCACGGGCACCGTTGTGTACTCCGTCGCAGGAACTCTCCCCGACGGCCTGAGCATCAATTCGTCGACCGGAGTGATTTCGGGCACACCCACAAGCGTGCTCTCTGCAACGAACTTCACCGTGCTCGCCAAGGTCGCGACTGCAACGGTCGCCACCACAGTAACCATCAGCGTCAACCCGCCCGGGCCATCAATTAGCGGGGGAGCGTCGAATGTTGTGTCCACAGCCGGCACCGCGATTTCTCCAACGACTGCGTTTACGGTGGCGGACTTCACGTGCACGCCAGCGTTCTCCGTCGATCCTCCGCTTCCTGCAGGACTCGAACTCAACGGCACCACGGGAGTCATTTCGGGAACGCCAACGAGCGCGGTCGCCTCGGCCGACTACACAGTCACGGCCTCATGTGGTTCAGAGTCGGCAACGGTAACGGTAAACGTGGGCGTCTCATCGCCCGCGCCTTCAATTACGGGTGGACCCACGTCGGTCGCCGTGAGACTTGGCGAAACGATGACGCCAACGGCAGCCTTTTCTTTCGCTAATTTTGCCTGTACGCCGTCATTCACCATCGCTCCGGATCTTCCTGAGGGTCTCGCGCTCGACGCGACGACGGGCTCAATTTCGGGAAGTCCGAGCGAGACTGTAGCGACGACACAGTTCACCGTCACGGCATCGTGTGACTCTGAGACGGCTACGGCACAGTTCACACTGGCGTCTGAGCCAGCGAATCCAATCGACGATGCCTTGTCGTCGGCCTCTGCACTCGTCAACACGGGATTGTCAACCCTGGGCCCAATCGGGCTCATCGCCCTACTCGTTGCGATGGGGCTGCCGGTAGTGCTCATCAGTGCCCGTTTTCGACGCGTGCGCGAGTTGGGCACCGTTGTGTTGCACCGGTCTGCGCACCTGACAATTGTGGCCCCAGCGCGCTTTTTCGATTCGCTTCGGGGGCGTTCGCGCAACTAGGACATTCCCCCACTTGTCAAGAATTTCGAGCGCGCCGGGACTTGGCATCACACCTATAGGGGCGTAACCTGACTATGACCTGTGCAAATCGCTCTGGTCGCATTTTGGAAAGGTTTCAAAGAAGATGCTTTCACTTACACAAGGTGACTCGATGCTCGCAGTAGCAACGAGCGCACTGTTTGTCCTCGGATTCGTCGGTATGGCTGCCGGAACCGTTTACTTTGTCCTCGAGAAGCCGGAGCTGAAGCCACAGCACCGCAGCGTCGCTATCTACGCAGCAATCATCACGTTCGTTGCAGCGATCATGTACTACAACATGATGAACCTCGCTCTCGCGGGTGACGTTGGCTCGACCATGCCACTGCGTTACATCGACTGGATCATCACGACACCATTGCTCCTGCTTGAGGTCGGCATCATCGCCGCTATTGCTGGTTCGGTCAAGAAGGGCCTCATCGCCCGCCTGATGATTGCCGACGTGATCATGATTGCCACCGGTTACCTGGGTGAAGTTTCGAACACGGGTGAGCCCATGACCTACGTCTGGTTCATCATTTCGAGCCTCGCCTACTTCTGGATTGTCGCCGAAATCTTCGGCATCAAGGTCACCGGCAAGGGCTACGCAGTCAAGGCTGTCACCAGCCTGAAGTGGTTCGTCATCATCGGATGGGCGATCTACCCAATTGGTACCGCTACGGAAGAGTTCATGCGACTCGGTGCAGCAGACGAGAAGTCGCTCGTTACCGCTGGACTCATCGCAGCATGCATCTACGTTGTTGCTGACCTCGTCAACAAGGTCATCTTCGGCATCGTTGCAGTGCGCGCGGCCAAGAACTCCTAACGAGCAGTTCACCTTCGGGGGCCCGGCTTCGGCCGGGTCCCCGTTTTTAATGCCGTCGTCACGACACCGCATCCGTTTCAGTGTGGACAACTCATCGGCAGAGATGTTTCTGCTGAGCACACT
>JBFYOK010000043.1:0-4640 GCA_041303845.1 Microbacteriaceae bacterium
TCAGTGTGCGCTCGACGCCCATGCCGAAGGCGAAGCCCTGGTATTCGTCGGGGTCGATGCCTGCGGCGCGCAGAACGTTCGCGTTGACCATGCCGCAACCGCCCCACTCGATCCAGCGCGCACCACCGACGAACGTCGGGTGCCACACGTCGAGCTCGGCGCTCGGCTCGGTGAACGGAAAGTAGTTAGGGCGCAGGCGAATCTTGGCGCCCTCGCCAAACATCAGGCGGGCGGCGTGCTCGAGCGTGCCGCGCAGGTGAGCCATGGTCAGACCCTTGTCGATCGCGAGTCCCTCGATCTGCGTGAAGACGGGCGTGTGTGTCGCGTCGAGTTCGTCGGTGCGGTACACACGGCCGGGCGCCAACACATAGACGGGCAGTTCGCGGCCGAGCAGCGCACGCACCTGCACCGGGCTGGTGTGTGTGCGCAGCACGAGGTGCGCATCCGCCGGCTCAACAAAAAACGTGTCTTGCATCGCGCGTGCCGGGTGATCTTCGTCGAAGTTCAGCGCGTCGAAGTTGAACCATTCGCTCTCAAGCTCCGGCCCTTCGGCGATTTCCCAACCCATTCCGACGAACGCGTCACAGAACTCTTCTTGCATCAACATGAGCGGATGCCTCGCCCCAAGCCGCACATGCGACGGCGCCGCCGTCACGTCAACGGCCTCGCTCGCGAGTGCTGCCGTGCGCTCGGCCTCGACCAGCTGAGTCTCGCGGGCGGCGTAGGCCGCGTTCACCTCGCCACGAGCCTGACCGACGAGCTTGCCCGCCGAAGCCTTCTGGTCGTTGGGTAGATCCTTGAGTGCCGCATTCAACAATGCGAGCGGGGATGCGTCGCCCACGTGGGCCGTGCGAACCGCCTTCAGCGCACTCGCGTCGGGTGCCGCGGCAATCGCGGTGAGCGCACTGGCAACCGCAGATGCGACGTTGGACTCAGTGATTTCGGCAGACACAAGTCATGAGTTTACCGTGTCGGCTCGATGCGCCGACGCGACGCTACGCGTGGGCGCATCCCACGCGACCTCAAAGACAGTGGGCGCGGATGCGTCGGTTTTTGTCCTGAGTTCAACTATCATTTCTTTTGTCTACGTTGTAGACATCGTTGATTATATTTTTCAGTCAAACCAGGAGAAGAAATGAAGAAATCACTCGTCGCAACCGGCGCGGCCCTTGCCGCTTCGGCACTCGCGGCACTCGGCGCCGTGTCTCCGGCATCAGCTGACGTCACCGTTGTGGCCCCCATCGTCACGGCAGACACTGGCTTTGCCAACTATTACGGCTATGGTGCAGCGGTCTCCAACGACGGATCCTTGGCTGCTGCAGGTATGGAATATGGCGGAGTCACGATTTACGACGTTGCCTCCGGTACATCCACTGACATTTCATTGGCAACGCTTGGTTCCACCGACATTGGTCAAATTACATTCTCGCCCGACGGCGCCTTTCTATACGTCTCCGACTATGACAACGATGAGATTGACGTTGTCGTCGTGGCTGACGGAAGCATCGACCGGTCAATTAGTCTGAACTTCGCGCCATGGATGCTCGAAGCCTCCCGTGACGGGGCCTTTCTTTACACCTCTGGCTACAGCACCAACTCCTATTATCAGATTGACCTCAGCGATGACTCTGTGAGCGCGCCAGTTGCCAGTTCTTCGGGTTACGCCTACCAGAACAGCATGTGTCTCTCAGCTGACGGAGCGACGCTCTATGCGCCCACTTACGCAGACAGCATCGACGTCATCACCACCTCAACCATGAGCTTGACCACGCTGACCATTCCTAGCTCAAGCGAGCTTTACAGTTGCGAATGGGACAACGACGGCAACCTCATCGTTGGCGACTATGGCTACACGCGCGTGTTTAAGCTGGCAACTGATGGAACTGTGTTGGACAGTGGCAGCGCAGCGGGCGGAAGTGCCGGCTACTACGTGTACGCGGCTATTCCTTCGTGCGACAAGATCTACACGGCAAACTACGCCATCGAGACGGTCATCCCCGTTCTCGACTTGGCCACGCTGGACGAAGAGACGGCAATCACCGTTGCCGAAACCCCAGGTGGTGATGGGTTCAAGGGATACAACGGAGACCGCAGTCTCGACGGTTCCGTAATCGCCATCTCGGGCTACTACTCGACTGACGGTCTTGTCGTCATCAAGTCCTGCGGCTCGGAGTCGACACCATCCCTTCCAGACACGGGCGTTGACTCGGCCGCAACGGGTATCTCGCTCTCTGTGGCCGGCGGAATGCTGATTGCCGGCGCGATCGCGCTCGTCGCAATCCGCCGTCGTAGCGCCTAAGCGCGACAAAAACGAAGAGCGGGATCGGGCTTTCGGGCTCGGTCCCGCTTTTTCGCGCCGTCAGCGCAGACCGATGAACTCACCGGTCCATAGTCGTGCGCGTCTCAAGCACTCGGGCGAGACCGTTCCCATTTCACCGAAAATGCGCAAACGTGACAGTGTGCGAACCTGTTCGGTCATAATCCACGATTCGCTTTTCAGCCCGGTCTCTCCGACCGCACGAACATGGTTAGGCCATTCTCGGTTTGTGGTTGTGAGTGGGGCTGCGATGAAGAGGGCATCGACCAGTTCGAGATAGTCCTCAGAGCTCAGAATGACATGAGGGCGTCGACCTCCCTGTTCGCGTCCGAGCGCCACATCGACATCGACCCACACAATTTGCCCCGGCCATATGTCGGTCATGCCGAATTGCTCGCATCCCACTCTTCTTGCCACTCTGCGGCGACCGTGCGTCCATCCCAATTCGGATCAGCCTGATATGCGTCTGCGTCGGCCAGGTACTGAGCACGTTGCGACGCAGTCATTTTCGTCACGGATGCGCGGAGTTCGTCCCACCGCTGCTCCCGATATGCCAGGGCGATGAGCTTGTTCACGTATTCCTCGAGAGTGCACTGATCTTGCTGAGCCAACGACTTCAATCGATCTCGAGTCTGCATAGACACCTTGATTGTGGTCAGTGCACTTTTCTTCGGCGTCGAGAGAGTCATGGGTCTAGTATGACAAAAAGTATGACTTGTGACCCAAAAAGTGAGGCCGGGTGGTGAAACCCAGCCACACTCTTTCGAAGGGGAGAACTAGCTCCGGCGCCGGCGAACGATCAACATGAAGGAACCCGCCGCCAGTGTGAGACCGGCAAAGGTTCCTGCGGCTAGCAGTGCGAGCGTGTTGACACCCGTGTCGGGCAACTCGAGCAAGTCTGCGCACGTTTCAGGCGTGCAGACACGAACGGTGAAGTCGGCGGAGTGCTCTCCGCCGAACTCATCACTCACAATCACGGTCGACGAGTAGAACCCGGGCGTCGTGAAATATCCTCGATAGCCAAATTGTGCTCCGTCTTTGGCTGGCTCAGACAGCGGATCGTAGAGACCGGCTGCGACGTTTCCTTGTGCATCTTCCAGGTCGTCAAGAAACTTGATTTCACCGAAGTTCCAGAGAACGTTGAAGTCGTAGGTGCCCCCAATGTGCGTCTCGCGTGTGTCCCCCACCCAGATCACGAAGGGGTTCGGCGAAACCGTGAACGAGAACAGGTCGCTACAACCGGTAAATGGGCATACCGTCAACGGCACCTCCCACGTGTACAGGGTGCCCGCGAGAACGCGGAGTTCGACATCCACCGTGTAATCACCGGGAATCGCGTCACCGGTGCCTTCACAAGTGAGGATTCCGCCGTCAACCGGCTGAGGGGCCTGACAGTGCACGACGCCAGTCGTGAATTGCACGGGGGTTGCGCCGATAACAGCTTGTTCCGTCACTTCGGGCAGGTTGATGCGGAATGACCACTCGTAGTTTCCATCAGCGTTTCGCACCGTCGGATCAACCCACACGTGCTGTGGCGTGTGCGACACCTCGGGTGAATCGGCCTGCGCAGGAATTGCCGCCATCGCAGCGCCGGCGAAACTCGCCAGAAGCGTGCTGAGTGCGAGAGCGAGAGCAGTTATGCGCTTGTGCGACGTGCGTGCGGTCATAAGGCAAATCTACCCCGTGGATGCGCACCCGCTCGCAACGCTGCTGACAACCGAACCGACTAGACGCGGTGTGCGAACGCCGTCTCGTACAGGCACACACTCGCGGCGGTCGCCAGGTTCATCGACTCGGCATCGCCGTAAATCGGCACCGAGACAGATGCGTCGGCAAGTGCGATGAGCTCGGCCGTGAGCCCGCGGGCCTCGTTGCCGAAGAGCCACGCGGTTGGGGCATCCAGCCCGCCTGACGACCGCACGGCAGGCAAGGGCTCACCGTGCATGTCAGCGGCGAGCACCCGCAACCCGGCGGCTCGGGCTGCGTCGAGGGCGGCGTCGAGTTCGACATCCACCACCACAGGAATGTGAAAGAGCGAACCCGTGGTCGAACGCACGACCTTGGGGTTGTAGAGATCAACCGAGCGCCCGGTCAGGATCACGGCATCAGCACCGGCGCTGTCAGCCACGCGGATGATCGTGCCGAGGTTGCCCGGGTCGCGCACCTCTTCGAGAATCACAACAAGTCGCGGAGTGGCATGTTCGCGCCCAATGTTGAGAGCGTTCTTGAGTGCAGTCGGAAACTGGTGCACGACCGCGATGAACCCCTGAGGCGTGACTGTGTCGGCCATGGCCTCGATGACCTGCTCGGTGGCGAACTCAAC
>JBFYOK010000044.1:0-4904 GCA_041303845.1 Microbacteriaceae bacterium
GCGCTCATTCCGCGTGAGATTCATCTGGAGGAATCGTGGACAGCACCGAAAAGTGCCCTTACCCGGGCGCCAATTCCAACACCGGCACCCAGAACAAAGACTGGTGGCCCAATCAGATCGACCTGACCGTGTTGCGACGCAACTCGTCGCTGTCCAACCCCTTAGGTGAGAAGTTCGAGTACGCCAAGGCGTTCGCCTCGCACAGCCGCACCGATGGCTCGAGCAAGTGGAAGGCCAGTCGTGTCGACCTGGTCTTCGGCTCAAACTCAGAGCTGCGCGCGGTCTCCGAGGTGTACGCGAGCAACGACGCCAAGTCGAAGTTCGTGCACGACTTCGTCGCCGCATGGCACAAGGTCATGATGAACGACCGCTTCGACGTATTAGGCGTTCACACTCGCACCACACGGAAGAGGGGGCGGTTACCGGATGGTGACCGCCCCTCTTCTGTGAATCAGTTGTGACTTACGCCCGGTTTCGACGCAGGCGAACCAGTGCGGCACCGGCCAGAAGCACAGTGATCGCACCGGCTCCAGCAAGACTTGACGCCCAGAGGTTCATGCCTGTTGCAGGAAGATCGGGTGAGGTGGTCTTGAGAGTGACGGACGTGCCTTCACCTTCGAAGTCGTAGTTATAGCCGACGACAGTGAATTCGTAGGACGTGCCTGTCGCCAGACCGGTCGCCGTGTACTCGAGGTCTGCTGCGGTCAGCGTTGCGATGAGCTCTCCGTCTTGGTAGACGCGATACCCCTCGGCATAATCGTCCGCGGGCCACTCGAGGGTGATGTTCGTTTCGGTTGTTTCTGCAGCCGTGATTGTGTCGGGACCATAGGGTCCGGCAGGGGTCATCGTCAGCTCGCTCGACGAATAGGCGTCAGCCATGGCTGGCGCGGGGCCGGTGCGACAGTCGCTCTCAAACATTCCGACCCACCATGTGGTTGCATAACTGGTTGTCGTACGGACCTGGTCGTAGGTGACGGGAAGTGTTTGGTTCGAAGAATTGTGCGAAAAGCAGCCCGCAAACACTCCGTCGTAGAACGATGCGACAAAGGCGGGCTCTCCGTCCATGGCGTAGACGAGAGATGTTGTGCCCCCATTGGTGATGGACGTGTTCGACCATGATACGGACTGGTTCGGTGTTGACGCGTGTGCTGACGTGTCTGCGCCGACGGCAACGAGCGGTGCAATGAGCCCGAGGGCGACGAACGGTCTGGTTGCGCGGAAAATTCGCATGTGAGGCCTCTCGATACGATATCTAGATATGACATACAAACTCTACACATCGAGAGTGCCGTGATGGGCAAGCGGTTTTTCGGCTAAACCCCCTGTCTTTCACCGCTAAATTGTGAAAGTCCGACTCTAATCCCGATATTTGAAACGTCGAGTGCCCCCATGCCATCCGAAACGCATCCCACCGCTGTCAAACTGCTTGACACCGTGTCGACGATGCTTGACGGCGATCATCCGAACGAGATTTTCGTCGATGATGTCTTGCACGTTTCGGGCGTTTCGCGCGGGTCTCTGTATCACCACTTCGGTGACTATCCGGCTCTGATTCGCGCCACGCTCGTGAGGCGCTTCTCGGCGAACGTCGACGCCGACAGCGCGGCGATGATGGACGTGGCCGAGACGGCGACGTCGAAGGATGAATACTGGAATCGCATTCGTGCCCTGAGCGCTGCGACGCAGGTGCCGGAACGTGCTCCCGTGCGAGCTGAGCGCGCCCGACTGATTTCGCTCGTATCTTCTGACCCGCAATTCGCACGTGCCCTCGCCGCCGAACAGGATCGCCTGACGAATTCGATGGGCGAGGCAATCGCCGTGGCACAGGTAAAGGGGTGGGTCAACCAAAATCTTGACCCTCGGGCGGTGGCGACGTTCTTGCAGGCCTACTCGTTGGGTCGTGCCGTCGATGATGTCGCTGAGAACCCTGTGAACAATGATGCGTGGCTGGCCGTGATTGACACGGTTATCGCTTCGCTCAAACAGGTCTGACGCGTAGCCACCGGGCCTAGACTTTTGTCACCGCTCGCGTGCGAGCTCAATCAACGGAGACCCCCCAATGAAGAAGAAGTTCCTCGCGAGTGCCGGCGCAACGCTTGCTGTCGTTGCGCTCGTGGCCAGTGCATCCCCAGCTTCGGCTCTTGACTGGCCGGTGGATGGGTACTTCCAGATCTCCGGCACGAGCGGCGGCGGCGGCATGTGGCAGATTGACGATGACGGGATTGCCTACGGCTGGGATTATGACGAGAACATGAACGAGTCGTTGTATTACCCACTGGCAATCTACGCACAGGGCGAGTACCTCAAGTGTGGCGAAACCAGCGACGGCAGCGACGCTTTTCTGACCGCCGAAGTTAACGGAGACATTTCCATCGACTGTGAGCCCGTGCCAGACACGTTCGAAACGGGACTCACTGGCACGCTCCACATCCGACTTTTTGCCGAAGACGAAACGGGATACATGGCTCGCGTGTGGGGTGAGTTGGAAAACACGACGAGCTCGACCATCGTGGTCGGCGCAGATGACCCGATTGGCGTCTACTACTACTACAACTATCGTGCATGGGATAACGGCGACCCGTGGCAAACCAACGTGGGTGGCGGCAATTACGGTCTCGACGGTTCGGTGTGGGGTGCCGGTGGCGACTTCGCGACTAGCGAGACGGCAACGTCAGCAGTCTGGGGAGACCTCAGCCAGAGTTGCCACTTCACTGCGGCCGCCAACGGCATGTATGTTCCCGCTTCAGCAAACACGATTGCCCCCGGCGAGACCGTGAACATCGTCGCCTTCATCAACATGGTGTTCCCTACAGCCAACGACGCCGCAGCAACGCAGGCCACGTACGACGCAGCCCTTGCGCACGCACAGGGCGAGCTCTCAGAGGGTCTGACTGGTCGCTTGTCGGCCGGTCTGCCCAGTGACATCGTCGCTGCCGGATGGGGAGTCGACGACTCGTGCGTTCCGCAGCTGGCAAACACCGGCATCGACTCGGCGACGTCAATTGCGGTCACGACCGGTGCTTCCGCTCTCGCCATGGTCGGTCTCGCGTTCGTGATCGTGGCTCGTCGTCGCGCTCGCGCCTAACATCCACACCAAGAAACAAACGAGGAAAAAGAAACAGATGAAAATCTCTCGACTCATTGCGGCCGGCACTGTTGCCGCATCCGCTTCGTTGATGGCCGCAGTCGTGCCCGCGTGGGCTGCGAATAATGATGTCGCGCCCTCAATCGAATACCTGCTTCCTTACACCAAGGACTACTCCTACCTGAGCGAGTCATTGGCAGTTGCGGGTGACGGCTCATATTGGCTGTGCGCCCAAGAGTCAGCCGCGCCCAACGCTACCGTCGCGTTCAAGTTCGCCGCTGGGTCGTCGGGGGTAGACACTCCCATTCAGACGCTGAACCTCGACAACGCTCAGGGTGGATGCACCGACCTCACCGTCGACTCGAATGACAACCTCTACGTATCCATGTCCGTCCGCATTGAGGTGTATGCACCCGACGCGACTGGCTCGGCGTCACCATTGCGCACCATCACAAATGCGTCGTTCGATATTGGTTACATGGCGATGGACACGCTCGACCGTCTCTACCTGACGAATAGCGAGGACATTTGGGTCTACAGCGCTGGAGCAACCGGCACAGATTTGCCATTGCGAATCATCAACGGTTCCAACTTCGCGGGATCAGACATTTATGTCGCCGGTACCGCAGACGGAACTGTTTTTGCCGCCGATTACGATGCGGACACCATCAAAGTGTTCGGCGTCGAGAACGACGGCGCCGTGTGGGATCGCGAGTTCTGGCTCGACGATTCAATTGACACCGGTTCCTTCGGCGGCATCACCTTGAACGGCGACAAACTCTTCGTCACGTACCAAGACGGTGCTGCACCGGGCATTTACGTGTTCCCGGCAAATAGTGTCGGTGCCGTCGTGCCCGACGAATCGTGGTCTGGTTCGAACGTCGTGGTTGCGTCTGATGACGCTCTCTATGACGTTGGCGTCGGCGGATGCTCTGGCGAGCTCATCGCATTCGAGTCGTACAACGATCGCATCTTGACGTGGGACAACCTCACGACCGAGTGCCCCGACCCCATCACTCCTGACCCAGAGTCGCCTGCCGCTGCGCTTCCTGCAACCGGCGTTGACGCCACCGCAGTGGGTGGCATCGCAGCCGGTGCGGGAGCGTTAGCTCTCGTCGGGCTCGGGCTGGTTGTTGCCCGCCGCCGTCAGCTGAGCTAGCGCCTCGAGCGGGGCCACCTCTTTCGAGAGGGATGGCCAGCGCGCCCAATCCTCCGGAGCGAGAGCAACGGGGGCATTGACGACGCCGGGCTGAGTAGCGCGGTGTGCGTGGGCGAGGTGGGCGCTCATGAGCATCCACCAGTCGTCGGGGGTGAACCCCCAGTCGTGCCATTCGAGCGCGTAGGAGGTCAGCGGCGCGAGCCCGTCGGCGTTGCCTTGCACGGCGAGCGTGCGCAGGGCGATGCGACTCAGCGGGGTGAGCGCGATCGGGTTGTAGTCGTCGAGCACGCGAATCCAGCGGATGCGCGTGGCCTCGGGCAGCGTCTGCCATCGTGGGTCGGTCATGGGTGACTCCTTACTTTTCGGGAGCCGTCGGCTCCGGTGACTTGCGCAATGCATCCGGTTGCCGGTTAGGACGAAACGGCAACCGGATGCTGCGCCCGTTCTTGCCCTAGGGCACCCGGCTCATCGGAATCGGGTTGCCGTGCAGCTAGCTAGGTACTTGGCGCTGCATCTCGTGAACGTTGTGGTGACTCTGGCATGGGGGTCTGACACTCTTGCCACCGTCAGTGGGTAGATGTTCACTTACGTTGATCGAATGTGTCAAAAATGACTCATGAGTGTGACGAAAGAAACGACTAAGTTTTACCTCGTACCAAT
>JBFYOK010000045.1:0-2526 GCA_041303845.1 Microbacteriaceae bacterium
GAAGAGACACCGATTGCTGTCGTTGCTGAAACTGCGGTAGACCCGGCGACGGGTGAAGTTGTCGAAACAGCACCGAAGAAGAAGGCCGCTGCGAAAAAGAAGACGGATGCGCCTAAGCCACGTACCGCTTCGCTCTTCAAGAGCATGGACCCGTCGAGCGTTGACCTCGACGTCGCACTCAAGTTGCTGAATCTTCCTCGCCTGGTCGGTCACGACCCAGAATCGGGCGACGCTATTTTTGCATCGAACGGTCGCTATGGCGCGTATCTGAAGAAGGGAACGGACACGCGCTCGCTCGATTCCGAAGACCTCATTTTCCTCATCGACGAACCCGCAGCTCTCGCCTTGTTTGCTCAGCCAAAGTATGGAGCGCGCCGAACAGCGTCCTCGATCAAGGAATTCGGCGAGGACCCCAACAGCGGTCGTCCGATTAAGGTCAAGGACGGACGTTTTGGTCCGTACGTCACCGACGGCGAGACGAATGCGACAATCCCACGCGGAGAAAACCCCGAGGAGATTGAGTTCGACCGCGCGGTCGTCTTGTTGTCGGAACGACGTGCGAAAGGCCCGGCCGCGCCACGCACCAGTGCCCGCAAGTCGCGACCTGCGTCCACGACCACACGCACGATTCGCGCCAAGAAGAAATCGTGACGCGCGGATTGTTCATCACTTTTGAAGGTGGTGACGGCGTAGGCAAGTCCACGCAGATGAATTTGCTCAGCGCGTATCTGGAATCGCTAGGACACGCAGTGACCGCGACGCGCGAACCCGGAGGAACACCCTTGGGTGAGCAGATTCGCGAGCTTGTTTTGCATTCACGCGACCACATTGCACCGCGCGCCGAGGCACTCCTCTACGCGGCCGATCGGGCTCACAACGTTGAAACGATCGTTCGACCTGCTCTCAAGCGTGGCGACATCGTCCTGCAGGACCGCTACTTTGACTCCTCGGTCGCCTATCAGGGTTCAGGACGCGTCCTGGGAGCGGACGACATCAAGAGAATTTCGTTGTGGGCCGCGGGCGACTTGGTGCCTGACCTCACGATTCTCTTGGACCTTGACGAGTCGGCTGCCGCAGCACGACTCGTCGCCCAAGACAAGCCGTTTGACCGATTCGAATCGGAAAAGGCGGAATTTCACCACAAGGTGCGGACTGCGTTCCTAGGCGTAGCCGCAGATGAGCCTGAACGCTTTCTCGTCATTGACGCGAGTCAGCCGATTGATGTGATTTCTGAGGCCATTGTCACCCGACTATCACCTCTGCTCGATAACCTAAACGCGTGAGCGTATGGGATGAACTCGTCGGGCAGGACCACGCGACCGACCTGTTTAAGGCCGCAGCCCGCGATCCCCGACTTCTCGCTCATTCCTGGCTCATCACTGGTCCGCCCGGATCGGGTCGCTCAAATCTCGCATATGCGTTTGCAGCCTCGCTCCTGTGCAAGGACGATGGATGCGGTACCTGCCCAGACTGTCGGCAGGTAGCAGCCCGCACTCACCCTGACCTCAGCGCACTCGCTACGGAACGCGTCATCATCTCCATCGACGAGGTTCGATCACTCGTGCAGACTGCCCAGTTCGGACCGAGCGTCTCGCGTTACCGTGTCGTTGTGATCGAGGATGCCGATCGCATGGTTGAGCGCACAAGCAACGTGTTGCTTAAGGCGCTGGAAGAGCCCCCCGAGGGCACGATTTGGATTCTGTGCGCGCCGAGTGAAGCTGACTTGTTGCCGACCATTCGTTCCCGTGTTCGTTCGGTGAGGCTGATTGTGCCGAGCATCGAGTCGGTTTCAAATCTCATCGTCGCGCGAACGGGTGTTGACGCGGTCGTTGCCGAACGTGCCGCTCGACACGCACAAAGCCACGTGGGGATGGCGACCCGTCTCGCGACAAATGAGCTGGCCGCGCAGCGGCGAGATGAAACTGTGCGGCTCGCTCTCTCAACTCACAATGTGCGCGATGCCGTCATGGCAGCTGCACGCTTGCTCGAGATTGCGACGGAGGATGCGAAAGCCATCACGGAAGAGCGTGACGCCGTCGAGCTTGAACAGACGCGATACACGTTGGGCCTCGCAACGGGTGAGGCCGTGCCGGCAAACATGCGTTCGCAGTTTCGCGCGCTCGAAGAACAGCAGAAGCGCCGCGAGACCCGAAGTTTGCGTGACGGGCTGGACCGCATCCTCGTCGATCTTCATTCGGTTTATCGCGACGTTCTTCGGCTGCAATTGGGAGCGACGGACGACCTGATAAATCTTGAATACCAGTCGGACTTGCTCGCTGTCTCAACTGCGCTGAGTCCTGAGGACGTGCTCGAGGTCAGTGACGCGATTGCGACCACGCGTGAACGAATCTCTCGGAACGTTTCACCGGTCTTGGCATTAGAGTCTCTGCTCGTCACGGCGATTCCAAGAAGGGTCGTGGCGTGAGGGTTCGCGCAACGCGTCTGACTCGCCTGATGGCAATCGCGGGATCGCTCGCGATTGCAGCAAGCCTGGCCGGATGCTCAATTGACGGACAAATCGTTGCG
>JBFYOK010000046.1:0-4976 GCA_041303845.1 Microbacteriaceae bacterium
AGTGCAAGCTGTGTGATATCACGCATTCCCCCTTTGCCAAACGGCCCGAGTGGAAGGCGATGGAAAAGCGACTCCGCGATGATCTGGGCATTGAGTTCGTGCTCGTGCATCGAAACGAACGCACGGATGCGCAACGCGCGGCCAGCGACGGGCGCGAGCCCTGCATCCTCATCGAAGACAACGCCGGCAAGCTCAGCATGATTCTCGACTGGACGGACTTGAAGCTCGCGAAGGGCAGTGTTGCCGACTTCGAGCGCGCCGTGCGCGCGAAGCTGTTGATGTACTGATGCGTGAGCGTTCGCGCGTGAAACAGCGTGATCTGGTAGACCCCCAGAGCCTGCCTGTGTTGCTCATCACGACGGCGGTGCGGGCAGCGCCATCGGTGAACGTGCGTATCCGCGACGCCGCGAGCCGGCTCGAGTTAACCCTGGAGGGCCTGGGCGAGTGGCTCGATCGGCACCCTGATTTGCGGATTGTTGTGTGCGATGGTTCGAACGTCGATCTCACACCGGCCATTCGCGAAAAATGGCCAACGGCGAATGTTGAAGTCTTGCACTTTCAAAACGACGAAAAGAAGGTCGCGCGGTTCGGCAAGGGATTTGGGGAGGGCCAAATCATCGCATTCGCTCTCAAGAAATCTAGGCTCTTGCGTGGGGCACCCGTCTTCATGAAGTGCACAGGCAAACTTTGGCTAGAAAACCTTGGAGAGGCGTTGGTCAGCCTCCCAACGCCCAACGGATTCATGATTCGCCAGCGCCCGGGTGATGACGGTGCGATGGCACCATTCTGGACTGACACCCGATTTTTCGTCGTTGAGACCAGGTTCTTTCGTAAACACCTGGCGTCGGCTTTTCGAGACGTGGATGGCCCTGCTCACCGCTATATCGAGCACGTTTACTGTGAACGACTGATGAAAATCTCGGCACCAGGGCGACTGAGATTCCGAGTTAAACCACAGATACGTGGGGTCTCTGGTTCGACGGGTAAGCGCTGGTAGCCTGAGTCTCAACCCACCTGCGCTGAAGGAGGAGCGATTCTCATGCTCACCGCCCATGAAGTGACGTCGGCGCAAGCCGTCGCTGCCGCAAAGCTTGCGTCAGCCGGAATCGTTCTCACGGCCACCGAGCAGAGCAACATCGAGGTCGCTGACTTTGGTCTCTCCGACCTGGCAAACACGGGCCTGCAACTCGTGGTCTATGTCAACACGGAACGTGTCTGTGCAAAAGAGCTTGTGCTCATGCCTGGTCAGACGTGTCCGGAACACCGTCACGTGTCGGTCGGCGGTGAATTAGGGAAAGAGGAGACTTTCAGGTGTCGCCAAGGTCTCGTCTACCTCTACACCGAAGGGGAGCCCACACCCAACCCGAGAGCGAACCCGACACGGGTTGAAAAGGGCGCGTACTCGGTCTGGCACGAGACAATTCTTGGCCCAGGCGATCAGCTCACAATCATGCCCGACACGAAGCACTGGTTTCAGGCTGGCCCCGAAGGCGCAATCGTGACCGAATTCTCGACGCGAAGTACCGACGAATACGACGTGTTCACTGATTCCGAAATCAAGCGCACGACCGTCGTCGCCGACTGAGATCACTTCACAAAGTTGACACGATGACAGAACTGCGCAGCGCTCACTGGTACGGCGGCGATGACCGAAATGCCTACATTCACCGAGCCTGGATGCGCCGCGGACTGCCTGAGGACGCCCTCGACGGAACCAAGCCACAGATTGCCATCGCCAATACGGCTTCTGACCTGACCCCGTGCAACATGCACCTCAACGAGGTAGCGGACGCGGTGAAGAACGGTGTCTGGGCAGCCGGCGGTGTGCCGCTGAACTTGCCTGTTGTCTCGCTCGGTGAAACGCAGGTCAAGCCCACGGCCATGCTGTGGCGCAATATGGCCGCGATGGCCATGGAGGAGATGTTCCGCGCGAACCCCATCGACGGGTTGGTGTTGCTCGGGGGGTGTGACAAGACGATTCCCGCGTTGCTGATGGCAGCCGCATCCGTCAACCTTCCTGCCATTGTTGTTCCCGGTGGACCGATGTTGACCGGTCACTTCAGAGGTGAGGCGCTCGGATGCGGAACCGATGTCTGGCGTCTGAGTGAAGACGCTCGTGCGGGAGTCATCTCGAACAAAGAGTTCCTCGCGTCAGAGCAGTCGATGATTCGCTCCAAGGGCCACTGCAACACGATGGGTACCGCTTCGACGATGGCGGTCATGGCTGAAGCACTCGGCATGACGATTCCCGGGTTCGCCGGCACCCCCGCGCCTGACGCTCGACTGCTGTCACTGTCTCACGAGACAGGTTCGCTGATTGTGTCGATGGTCGCCGAAAATCGTCGCCCGAGCGACATCATGACCAAAGACGCCTTTATCAATGCGATTGTGTCGATTGCCGCTGTCGGAGGTTCGACGAACTCGGTTGTGCACCTGCTCGCGATTGCCGGTCGGCTCGGGGTCGACCTCACGCTCGAAGACTTCGACGCTGCCGGTGCGGGTGTGCCCGTGCTTGCCAATCTGCAACCGAGCGGAAAATTCTTGATGGACGACCTGTACCGCGCCGGCGGTGTGCTGAGCTTGCTGAGCCAAGTCAAGGACCTACTGCGCAGCGAACCCATCACGGTCACCGGCAAACCACTCGTGAGTTATCTCGACGACAAGCCGGTGTTCGATGAGACGGTGATCCGCCCACGCGATAACCCGTTGATGGCGGATGCGGGAATCGCCGTGCTGCGAGGAAACCTCGCTCCACGTGGCGCAATCATCAAGCCGTCAGCAGCTACTCCGGAATTGCTCACGCACACGGGCCCTGCCGTCGTGTTCGACAGCATCGAAGACATGAGGGCGCGCATCGACGATGCGAATCTCGACGTGACCGCGGATTCAATTCTGGTTTTGCGCGGTTGCGGACCGAAGGGCTACCCCGGCATGCCCGAGGTGGGCAACATGCCGATTCCGCGCAAGCTGCTCGAGCAGGGTGTGCGAGACATGGTTCGCATCAGTGACGCTCGAATGAGCGGCACCGCCTACGGCACGGTTGTGCTGCACGTTGCCCCCGAGGCAGCTGCGGGCGGGCCACTCGGCTTGGTGCGGGACGGCGACCTCATCACGCTCGATGTGCCGGGTCGGCGCATCCACCTCGAAGTCAGCGACGACGAACTTCGCAGCCGCGAACCGTCACCGGCGAGTGTTGACGCGTATGCCAAGCCTCAACGCGGGTGGGCGAAGCTTTACGTCGAGCACGTGACACAGGCCGATGAGGGTGCCGACCTCGACTTTCTCGTCGGTTCGTCGGGAGATCGGGTTGACCGTGAGTCTCATTAGACCGGCGTCACGAGCCGATCTTCTTCTTACGCAAAAGCCTCTCGACAAGGCCTTGAGCGAGGTATTGTCTCGGCCCGGTGCCGTCACAACGCGAGCGTTCGACCGGGTCACCTTGGCTGTGGATGCGTCGCACTACCTGCTCACACCCGACGCGGTTGTCGTGCCGAACAGCATCGACGAGGTGGCGCAGATTCTCAGCTTCGCAACGCGCTCATCTCGGGCCGTGACCTTTCGCTCGGGTGGCACCAGCCTCTCGGGGCAGGCATCAACAGACGAGATTCTGGTTGACACACGAGCACATTTTCGGCGCATCGACGTCGAAGACGGTGGCGCAATAGCGCGGGTCCAACCCGGCGCTACCGTGCGTCAGGTCAACACGCGTTTGCTTCGTCATGGGCGCAAACTCGGGCCCGACCCAGCGAGTGAGATTGCGTGCACAATCGGCGGAGTCGTAGCGAATAACTCCAGTGGAATGGCGTGTGGCACAGCCCAGAACACCTACAACACCTTGCGGTCGGCGATTGTCGTGCTGCCGAGCGGCACCGTCGTCGACACGAGTGACCCGCAGGTCGAGCAGCGACTGCTCGAGGCCGAACCACGGTTGTGCGCCACCCTGATGGGGTTGCGCGAGCGCATCGTCAACGCACCGCACCTGCGCAAAGAAATCGAGCGACAGTTCGCCATCAAGAACACGATGGGATACGCGCTCAACGCGCTCGTCGACTTCGAGACCCCCGCCCAAATCTTGACTCACCTGATGGTCGGCAGTGAGGGCACGCTCGGATTTGTCGCCGAAGCGACGTTCAACACCGTGCCGTTGTTGCCGTATGCTGCGACGACGCTGCTGGTTTTCGAGTCGCTTCAGGCAGCGACGGATGCTTTGGTCAACCTGGTGGCGACCGAACCGGCGACAATCGAATTGATGGATGCGGCGTCGCTGCGTGCGGCCGGTACCGACGAGGAATCGCGAGCCGCGTTGCCACAGCTCGACATCGTGGATCACTGCGCGTTGCTCGTCGAGTATCAGGCCACTGATGAGAAGCAGCTCGCAGACTTGTCGAATCGGGCAACGGAGCTGTTTGCGCGATTGCCTCTCTCGGTGCTGCCCGAGTTGACGCGCGATGCCGCGCTTCGAGCATCCCTCTGGCACATTCGAAAGGGCCTCTACGCAACGGTTGCCGGCGCTCGACCGAGCGGCACCACAGCCTTGCTCGAAGACATCGCGGTGCCGGTAGCGAAGTTGTCCGATACGTGCGCGAAGTTGATTCGACTTTTTGCGGTGCACGGTTATACCGACGCCGTGATTTTCGGACATGCAAAAGACGGAAACATTCACTTTCTCGTCAACGAGAACTTCGACGTGGAAGCCAACGTCACGCGCTACCGGGCGTTCACCGAAGACATGGTCGACATGGTGTTGAGCGTGGGCGGAACGCTCAAGGCGGAACACGGGACCGGTCGGATCATGGCCCCGTTCGTCGAACGTCAATACGGACCAGAGCTGTATCGGGTGATGCTCGAGATTAAGCGCTCTGTCGACCCGGCCGGAATCCTGAACCCGAACATCATCCTCACGACCGATGCCGACTTACACCTCAAGCACTTGAAATCCACGCCGACCGTCGAAGCCGAGGTCGACCGCTGTGTCG
>JBFYOK010000047.1:0-11282 GCA_041303845.1 Microbacteriaceae bacterium
CGTTCGATTGAACGTCGATTGTTTCGCCTGGCGTGCTGATGGAATTCGGGCTGTCCGGCTCCACGTCTTGCGGATTCGTTGCGTCGACGGGGGTGAATCGCGAGTCGCCATCCGTAAAGAGCAGCACGCCGCCGGGTGACTGAACCACGGCACTCGGATTACTCACTGCATTGACCGAGTCGAGTTCATCAAGCGCCGCGTTCACTCGGGCGTATCGCTGACCAGCCGAATTCTGCATAATCCAGACCGAGGTTTGCTCTGGTGGCGCGTCCACGACATCGAACCCCTGTGCGAACACGGCGAGACCGGCGACGAGGGCCGTCACCGTCGAAACGGCGACAAGCCCAAAAACATTCGCGCGCTTCATCGGCGAACTTTCATGCCGTGGCCTTCATCAGAAAACCCCGAGTATCGCCAGTGCGAAAAGGGTGGCCATGCCCGCAAGCGCCACGATTGCAAAGATGAGCCAGCCCGAGGCGCGGGCGGTCGAGACCGTGCGCACATAGTTGCGGGCAGTTTTTGTGGCGGGCAAGTTGTTCGCCGATTGGTCTGGCGCGGCGGATGCACGACCCTTGCGCACCGATGTGACCGGCACCTGCGAGCGGGGAGTCGACCCCGTGGAGGTGTTCGAGAAATTGATGTCGCCCTTGGCGGCCGCATTCGTGTCGAACTCGATCGGGGTGATGGGCAAACTCATCGTGCGCTGAACGTCCTGCAACGCACGACCAAACTCGAGCATGGTGGCGGGGCGCTTGAGGGGGTCCTTGTTCAGAGCGGCTCCGAGCACAACAGCGAGTTCGTGCGGAACATCCGTTCGCCCCCAAGCGGTGGGTCGTGCCTTGAGGATGCGCTTCGCGAGCTGCTCGCGCGAGTTCGCGCCCTTCTCGGGCAATTCGAAGGGCGAGTGGCCCGCCAGCAGAGAGTAGAGCGTTGCGCCGAGCCCCCACACGTCAGTGCTCACCGTTCCGGTTGTTGACCCGGTGATCACCTCGGGTGCCGTCCAGGGCACCGACATCGCTAGGAGCGTGGACTCTTCGCCGGCGCGCAACGAAGCCGCGATGCCAAAGTCACTCAACACGGGTGCGCCGTACGTCGTGACGAGAATGTTTCCCGGTTTCACGTCACGGTGCAGCACGTTGAGGCGGTGGGCACTCTCGAGCGCCGACGCCATTTTCACGCCAATCGCGAGCACGTCAGCCACCGGGAGTGGTTGCTGCCGGAACGACTCACCAAACCCGCCTGGGCAATACTCGGTCACGAGATACGGTCGTCCGTCAGTCGAGATTCCCGACGCGTGCACCGTGAGAATTGACGGATGCGCACCGAGAGCGGCCATGATGTCGGCTTCCGAGTTGAACGCGGCAACCACGCTCGTGTTCACAACACCGTCCAGCAAAACCTTTATCGCGACGTCTCGTCGCGGCCGTTCTTGTGCGTAGAGATGCACATCGGCGAAACCGCCCGCACCGAGCACACTCAGGTGAGTGAAACCAGGAATCGAGGGAGCGGGGGCAGGCAAGCGTGTCGCCATGTCGCGCACCTCCCTCTCTCACCGCATAGACCTCTACAGGCTATCCGGCGACCTTGGAAGGAGCCGGGAGAAGAAGCGACCGTTTCACAAGTTTCAGGCGGAAACTCGGCGAATCTTGACCACGTCCCATGAGACGGATGCAACGACTCCAGCAAACGCAACGGTCCCCAGAACCCAGACGAACATGGGGGAGGGCAGGTTCGCCCACCACCACCTGCCGTCGTCGAGGTTCCACGACGTGGCGTTGCCGCCTTGCGTATAGCGGGACATGTTGACGTAAAGCGCCACGCAGAAGGCCACGGTGAGCGCCGGCATGGTCAGAAAGATAATGCGTCGCGGGAGAACCGGTTCGTCAGTTCCCGACAACGCAACGAACACAAGCACGACAAGCACCGGCAACAGATAGCGCGTCTGAAAACTCTCTCCAAAGAATGCGTTTCGAACCTGCAAGTAAACCAACGGAACGGTAACCATCAGCACAACGAGGGCCGCGAGAATCCAGAGCGTTGCCCGTGTTGCCTTGAGAAGGCGATAGGTAAGAATCATGACGAGCACGACGGATGCTCCCATCGTCGTAATGGCGGGCATGCCGGTGTCCAACCAGCCGAGCCCCTGCGCCCCGAAAAGATCTCGCAGCACGTCGGGAAGGCCAAAGATGTTCTTACCCAAGACCGAGATGAACGACCGTCCTTGCTCGCCTGCATTGCGTTCGGTGGCGCTGAGTGAGCTCGGCGAGAAGACCGTGTTGCGTGTGAAAACGAGAAAGACAGCACTGATGAGGATTACACCGCCGCCGATCGCATAGACCCAGCGCCCGAGTGCGGTCCACGCGCGTGAGAGAACGAAGGCCACGACGACGCTGAGCACGGCGAACACAGCGCCGTCGGCTCGCGAACCAGCAGCCATCACTAGTGACAGCGTCATCAAGGTGATGAGCCCCACCATGCGACCGCGATTCGTGGGACGAGATCGTCCACTGATGAGCTCTTGGAAGAATGCCAGTGATGCAATGAAGAGGGTTCCCACGCCGGTTATCGTCCATGAGCTCGGATTAATTGACGCAATCAGAAATGCGCCCACCGGCACGAGGGTGACAAGCCACCCCAGGGTCAAGACACTGCGCTCGCGTTTCCGACTCATCGACCACGCCGCGAGCGAAATCAAACAAAACAGTCCAGCATTGACGAGTCTCATCGTGACAACTGACGCTTGCACGTCTGGGCCGGCGAATACAGACATGGTGGCGTAGAAAATGGGCGGATACTTTTGTACAAAGTTCCCCCGCTCCGTGACGATGGTTGTGCTTGAGGCGAAGACATTGCGTCGTTCTTGACATATCGCCGACTTCGTCTCGTCCCCCGCGAAGCACGCAACACGTTTGGAAACCGCTACAGAAACCTCTCGGTTCTTCGGTGCCGTTCCGGGTTCGCACAATTCGCCCCGCGCGAGAGGGGAGCACCAGATGCTCGCAAGGTGGTAATCCTCATCGGGGCTAGCACCGACGGGTGACGCGATTGACCACGTGGCAAGCGCAACGAAGGCGAGGGCAGTAACCAGAATCGCTCGATACGACGAGCGCAGCAATGCTGCCACCGAAACCCTCATTTCACCCCGTGTCCCGGGCAAATGTACCCCATCAGGCGGTAGTCGAGAGCGTTCACGAAAAAGTGGGCCCTGCCCCGTAAGGCAAGACCCACTTTCACGTTTCGCGTATCGCGTATCGCGTATCGCGACTAGTTGTACTCTCCCGAGAAGTCGTCGTTCGAGAACGAGTCGAACTCAACAAAGCTGAGGTCGTTCTCGTTGAAGTCCGCGTCGGATGCGAAGATGCGGTTCGGGTAACGCTCCGCCTTCGCCTCCTCGGTGGCCTCGACCGATACCTGGCGGTAACGGGGCAGACCCGTTCCAGCTGGAATCAACTTTCCGATGATGACGTTCTCCTTGAGACCAACCAGCGGGTCCTTCTTGCCGTCCATGGCCGCCTGCGTCAAAACGCGGGTGGTCTCCTGGAACGACGCGGCCGAGAGCCACGACTCGGTAGCCAGCGATGCCTTGGTGATACCCATGACTTCCTGACGAGCCGAAGCCGTCTTCTTGCCCTCGAGCAGTGCCTGACGGTTGATTTCGGTGTAACGGATGCGGTCCACGACCTCGCCCGGAAGGAGCTCGGTGTCACCCTGGTCGACGACCGTGACCTTCTTGAGCATCTGACGAACGATGACCTCGATGTGCTTGTCGTGCACGGTCACACCCTGTGAACGGTAGGTGCCCTGAACTTCACTCACGAGGAAGCGCTGGACGTCGCGCACCTGCTGGACACGCATGATGTCCTTCGGGTCGCGCGTACCGGTGATGAGCTGTTGACCGAGTTCCACGTGGTCGCCATCCTCAACAAGGAGTGACGCACGCTTGAGAACGGGGTACGGAATCGGTTCGTCACCATTGTCCGGCGTGAGAATGATCTTTCGAGTCTTCTCTGTCTCTTCGATGGTGATGCGACCGGCGGCAGCGGCAATCGGAGCGGCACCCTTGGGGGTACGCGCCTCGAAGAGCTCCTGCACGCGGGGCAGACCCTGAGTGATGTCGTCAGCCGAAGCCGAACCACCAGTGTGGAAGGTACGCATCGTGAGCTGAGTTCCGGGCTCACCAATCGACTGTGCAGCGATGATGCCGACGGCCTCACCAATGTCAACGAGCTTTCCGGTAGCCAGCGAACGGCCGTAACACGCGGCACACACGCCCGAAGTGGACTCACAGGTCAGCACGGAGCGAACCTTGATTTCATCGACGTTGGCCGAGACAAGGGCGTCAATCATGACGTCACCGATATCGGTTCCTGCCGTCGCGATGACGTTGCCCTTGGCGTCGAGTGCGTCCTCGGAGAGGCTGCGCGCGAACACCGAGTTCTCGACGTTCTCGTCCTTGACCAGACCACCGTTGGCATCGCGAACGATGTTGCCGGCCTTGTCGATCTCGACAATCTTGACGTCGAGTCCCTTGGTCGTGCCACAGTCTTCTTCGCGGATGATGACGTCCTGCGCCACGTCCACCAGACGACGGGTCAAGTAACCCGAGTCAGCGGTACGAAGAGCGGTGTCGGCCAGTCCCTTACGGGCACCGTGGGTAGCGATGAAGTACTCAGCAACCGAAAGACCCTCGCGATAGCTCGAGATGATCGGGCGAGGGATAATCTCACCCTTCGGGTTGTTCACGAGACCACGCATACCGGCGATGTTGCGAACCTGCAGCCAGTTACCACGAGCACCCGAGGTCACCATGCGGTTGATGGTGTTGTCGGCAGGGAAGTTATCGCGCATGGCCTGAGCAACCTCTGCGGTCGCCTCGGTCCAAATCTGGATGAGTTCCTGCTTGCGCTCGAGGTCGGTGATGAGACCCTTTTCGAATTCGCCCTGAACCTTGGCGGCCTTCTTTTCGTAGACCTCCACGATCTTGCGCTTGTTCGGTGGGGTCAGGATGTCCGACAAAGCAACCGTCACGCCCGATCGAGTCGCCCAGTAGAAACCGGCGTCCTTGATCTTGTCGAGCGTGGCAGCCACAACCGTCTTCGGGAATCGCTCGGCAAGGTCGTTCACAATCTGAGAGATCGTGCCCTTGTCAGCAACATCGAATACGAACGGGTAGTTCGTCGGGAGCGACTCGTTGAAGAGTGCCTGACCGAGGGTCGAGACAACCATCATCGAACCATCACTCAGCGGCTGAACGCGCTTGACGGTTACGGTCTCAGGGTTCTTCAGGCCGGTCTTGAACTCCACGTCCTCGGCGAGGTCTGCATCAGAAAAGAGCGTGTTTTCGATGCGGATACGCGCCACGGCGTTGAGGTCGAGCTTGCCTTCATCCTTCGCGAGAATCGCTTCGGCAACCGAGTGGAACTGACGACCGAAACCGGTCGCACCATCCTTGATCGTGGTCATGTGGTGCAGACCGATGATCATGTCCTGGGTCGGCAAGGTCACGGGGCGACCATCCGACGGCTTGAGGATGTTGTTCGACGCGAGCATGAGCACGCGGGCCTCGGCCTGAGCCTCGACCGACAACGGAAGGTGAACAGCCATCTGGTCACCGTCGAAGTCGGCGTTGAACGCAGCACACACGAGCGGGTGAAGCTGGATGGCCTTACCCTCGACGAGCTGCGGTTCGAACGCCTGGATTCCGAGGCGGTGGAGCGTGGGAGCGCGGTTCAGCAGAACCGGGCGCTCACGGATGATCTCTTCGAGAACATCCCACACCTGTGGGCGGCTGCGCTCAACCATGCGCTTTGCGCTCTTGATGTTCTGAGCGTGCTGCAGGTCGATGAGGCGCTTGATGACAAACGGCTTGAACAGCTCGAGTGCCATCTGCTTCGGCAGACCACACTGGTGCAGTTTGAGCTGCGGACCGACGACGATAACCGAACGACCCGAGTAGTCAACGCGCTTTCCAAGCAGGTTCTGACGGAAACGACCCTGCTTACCCTTGAGCATGTCCGAGAGCGACTTGAGTGCGCGGTTACCGGTACCCGTGACCGGGCGACCACGGCGACCGTTGTCGAACAGTGCGTCAACGGCTTCCTGAAGCATGCGCTTCTCGTTGTTGACGATGATCTCTGGTGCACCGAGGTCGAGCAGACGACGGAGACGGTTGTTGCGGTTGATCACGCGGCGGTACAGGTCGTTGAGGTCAGACGTTGCGAAACGTCCACCGTCGAGCTGAACCATCGGGCGAAGCTCCGGCGGAATCACCGGGACGACGTCGAGAACCATCGCGGCTGGCGACTTGCCCGTGGTGATGAAGGCGCTGACAACGCGAAGACGCTTGATTGCACGAATCTTGCGCTGACCCTTGCCGTTGGCGATTTCGTCGCGGAGCTTCTCAGCCTCGCCGACGAGGTCGAACGATTCGAGACGCTTCTTGATTGCCTCGGCGCCCATGAACGCTTCGAAGTAGTCCCCATAGCGGTCGACCAGTTCAAGGAAGACGGTGTCTTCCTGCTTGAGGTCGCCGATCTTGAGGTTCTTGAAGTCATCCCAGACGCGCTCGAGACGAGCAATCTCGTCATCGATCGACTTGCGGATCTGACCCATTTCCTTCTCGGCCGAGTCCTTGACGCGACGCTTCTGGTCGCTCTTGGCACCTTCGGCTTCGAGAGCTTCGAGGTCCTTCTCGAGACGGGTCATGCGGTCGGCAATGCGAGCATCGCGCTGTCCCTCGAGGGTCTTGAGCTCGAGGCGAAGCTCGTTCTCAAGTCCGGGCATGTCAGCGTGACGACCATCCTGGTCGATGTCGATGACCATGTAGGCGGCAAAGTAGATGACCTTTTCGAGGTCCTTCGGTGCCATGTCGAGGAGGTATCCGAGACGGCTTGGCACGCCCTTGAAGTACCAGATGTGCGTGACCGGAGCGGCGAGCTCGATGTGGCCCATGCGCTCACGGCGCACAGACGACTTCGTTACCTCGACGCCACAGCGCTCACAAACGATGCCCTTGAATCGAACACGCTTGTACTTGCCGCACGAGCACTCCCAGTCACGCGACGGTCCGAAGATCTGCTCTCCGAAGAGGCCATCCTTCTCGGGCTTCAGCGTGCGGTAGTTGATGGTTTCAGGCTTCTTGACCTCACCGTGTGACCAACGACGAATGTCGTCGGCAGTGGCCAGACCAATGCGAAGCTGATCGAAGGTGTTTGCGTCAAACACGTTTACTCTTTTCCTTGATTCTTGTTCTGGTCTGGCTTAGATCTCGTCGATTGACGAGGTCTCGAGCCGGGAAATGTTGATGCCGAGTTCTTCGGCGGCGCGGTAGGCCTCGTCGTCGGTGTCGCGAAGGCTCACAACGTTGTCGTTTGCGTCGAGTACCTCGACGTTCAAACACAGCGACTGCATTTCCTTCATCAAAACCTTGAACGACTCGGGGATACCGGGCTCCTGGATGTTCTCGCCCTTGACGATGGCTTCGTACACCTTCACGCGGCCGACGATGTCATCCGACTTGATGGTGAGAAGTTCCTGAAGTGCGTAGGCGGCACCATAAGCCTCGAGTGCCCACACCTCCATCTCACCGAAGCGCTGTCCACCGAACTGTGCCTTACCACCGAGCGGCTGCTGGGTGATCATGGAGTACGGACCGGTCGAACGAGCGTGAATCTTGTCGTCGACGAGGTGGTGGAGCTTGAGGATGTACATGTAGCCAACCGAGACTGGCTCGGGGAACGGCTCACCGGAACGGCCGTCGAACAGACGAGCCTTTCCGCTTGAGCCAATCAGTCGAGCTCCGTCACGCGTGGGGAGCGTCGAGTCGAGCAGACCTGCGATCTCTTCCTCGAGTGCACCATCGAACACGGGGGTTGCCACCTTTGTTCCGGGTGCGGCCTCACGAGCAACCTCGGGAAGCTTGGCTGACCAGGACGGGTTGCCCTCGACCTTCCAGCCCTGCTTCGCGATCCAGCCGAGGTGCGTTTCGAGCACCTGACCGAAGTTCATGCGTCCGGGGATACCGAGCGGGTTGAGCACAACATCCACCGGGGTGCCGTCTTCGAGGAAAGGCATGTCTTCAATCGGAAGAATCTTCGCGATGACACCCTTGTTTCCGTGACGACCCGCGAGCTTGTCGCCCTCGGTGATCTTGCGCTTCTGAGCGATGTAGACGACCACGCGCTGGTTGACTCCAGAACCGAGTTCGTCTTCGTCGTTTTCAGCATCGAAGACCTTCACTGCGATGACCGTTCCGGCCTCACCGTGAGGAACCTTCAGCGAGGTGTCGCGAACTTCGCGGCTCTTCTCGTTGAAGATGGCACGCAGCAGGCGCTCTTCGGCAGAAAGCTCCGTCTCGCCCTTTGGCGTGACCTTTCCAACGAGGATGTCGCCGGGGCGAACCTCTGCGCCGATACGGATGATTCCGCGCTCATCGAGGTTGGCGATGAGTTCCTGCGACACGTTTGGCAGGTCGCGCGTGATTTCTTCTTTACCGAGCTTCGTGTCACGAGCATCGACGTCGTACTCCTCGATGTGAATCGAGCTGAGCACGTCATCAGAGACGAGACGCTGGCTGAGAATAATCGCATCCTCAAAGTTGTGACCTTCCCATGGCATGAATGCCACGAGCAGGTTCTTGCCCAGTGCGAGTTCGCCGTCTTCGGTGGCCGGACCATCAGCGATGACTTGGCCAACCTCAACACGATCGCCCGCGTTGACGACAACGCGGTTGTTGTAGCTAGTGCCCTGGTTCGAGCGGTCGAACTTGCGCAGGTAGTAGTCCTGCGTGCCGCCCGCGTCGAGCTGAATGGTCACGACGTCTGCCGAAACCTCAGAGACAACACCGGCAGCCGAGGCAAAGATGACGTCGCCGGCGTCGATAGCCGCGAAGTTTTCCATACCGGTTCCGACCAGTGGCGACTCCGAACGGAGAAGTGGCACGGCCTGGCGCTGCATGTTGGCACCCATGAGCGCGCGATTTGCATCGTCGTGCTCGAGGAACGGAATGAGCGAGGTTGCGACCGACACCATCTGGCGAGGCGAGACGTCCATGTAGTCGACGTTCTCTGCGAGAACGAGGTCGACCTCTCCCGCCTTACGACGAACGAGCACGCGCTCTTCAGCGAAGTGCTTGTCGGCAGTCAGCGGAGCGTTGGCCTGAGCAACGACGTGCTCATCTTCTTCGCTCGCGGTGAGGTAGTCGATGTTCTCGGTGACCTTGCCCTTGACGACGCGACGGTACGGCGTCTCGATGAAGCCAAACGCGTTGATACGGGCGAACGATGCGAGCGAACCGATGAGACCAATGTTTGGGCCTTCAGGGGTTTCGATCGGGCACATGCGGCCGTAGTGCGACGGGTGAACGTCACGAACCTCAACACCTGCACGCTCACGCGAGAGACCACCGGGGCCCAGCGCCGAAAGACGACGCTTGTGCGTCAGTCCAGCGAGAGGGTTGTTCTGGTCCATGAACTGCGAGAGCTGGCTGGTTCCGAAGAACTCCTTGATCGCAGCAACAACCGGACGCACGTTGATGAGCGTCTGAGGAGTGATGGCTTCGATGTCCTGTGTGGTCATGCGCTCCCGAACAACGCGCTCCATACGGGAAAGACCCGTACGAACCTGGTTCTGGATGAGCTCGCCAACAGCACGGATACGACGGTTTCCGAAGTGGTCGATGTCATCCACGTCGAGAGGGATGTCCGCTGCCTTGCCGGCGCGAAGTCCCTTAATGGTCTTCTCACCAGCGTGCAGAGCGACGAGGTACTTGATCGTCGCAACGATGTCTTCGACGTTGAGAACTGACTCGTTGATCGGAGTCTCGAGCCCAAGCTTCTTGTTCAGCTTGTAACGACCCACCTTGGCGAGGTCGTAACGCTTGGACTGGAAGTAGTAGTTGTCGAGCAACGCGCGAGCGGCCTCAGTAGCGACCTGCTCTCCCGGGCGAAGCTTGCGGTAGATGTCCTTGAGGGCGTCTTCCTTGGTGAGGATGGAATCCTTCTCGAGCGTGGCCGCAATCGACTCGTAGCCGGCGAATTCCTTCTCGATGTCTTCACTGGTGAGACCCAGTGCCTTGAGGAACACGGTGACCGACTGCTTGCGCTTGCGGTCGATGCGAACGCCGACCTGGTCACGACGGTCGATCTCGAACTCGAGCCACGCACCACGGCTTGGAATCATGCGCGCCGAGTAAATCTCAACGTCAGAGGTCTTCTCGAGCGTGCGCTCGAAGTAGACACCGGGGCTACGCACGAGCTGTGAAACAACCACGCGCTCGGTGCCGTTCACGATGAACGTGCCCTTGTCGGTCATCAACGGGAAGTCACCCATGAAGACGGTCTGGCTCTTGATTTCGCCGGTCTCGTGGTTGATGAACTCAGCCTCAACGTAGAGCGGTGCCGAGTAGGTCTTGCCACGTTCCTTGCACTCGTCAATCGAGTACTTCTCTTCTTCGAGGAACGGGTCCTTGAAGCCGAGCTCCATCGTGCGGTCGTTGTTCTCGATGGGCGAGACTTCTTCGAAGATCTCCTCGAGACCCATCCGCTCCGACACGTCGGTGCGACCGGCCTTCTTGGCTTCGGCTACGCGGGCCTTCCAGGCGTCGTTGCCGACGAGCCAGTCAAAGCTTTCGGTCTGCAGTGCGAGCAGATCGGGAACCTTGATGGTGTCAGTGATTTTGGCGAACGAAAGACGCGAAGCCTCGCGACCGTTCTTTGGGGACTTATTTGCGTTGCGCGCAGCAGCCAAGGGAATAACCTCCAGATGGCACTCGACGTGACATCATGTCGTACAGGCGTGGACTTGAGAGAAAAAGCGAATCAAAGAACGCCAAATACCCACCCGAGTGTGGCAACTTCATTGGAAGCCACGCGGTGAGAGAGCAGCAACGCCGACCGCAATATGACGACGTGCAAATTCTTAGATGCGCAAAGTACAACTATAGGTCGCCGATGTCACCTGTGTCTAGTTACAATTCGACGACAATCCATCTTTGGGAGTTCGCATGGTCGAAAATCCGCAGATTACCCTGCGCGAATCGGGCGAGCGAGCCATTCTGATTCCCGACCAATACCAATCGGGGGCGCTCATTCTCGAGGTGGACGGCACTCCTCAGTCTCACGTCTTCATTGATGGTCAAGACGATCTGTTCTTCGAATACATTCGACGCATCGGTCACGTCATTGACCTGTTTCGCCCGCCTGGCCAGCCGATTACGGCCGTGCATCTCGGCGGCGGGGCCCTCACGCTCCCGCGTTACGTCGCTATGACTCGACCCGGTTCGC
>JBFYOK010000048.1:0-2690 GCA_041303845.1 Microbacteriaceae bacterium
ATCGTGCCAATCAACGACCACAGCGAACCGTTCGTTGCGCTGAAGCTGACAGCCGCCAGCAAGATTCCGGAATAAATCGGATGCCGCACAGCTGCGTAGAGCCCACCCGTCTTCAGCGTCCCCTTCGCGAGGGGAACCGGGTTTGCGGTGAGCGACGAGCCCAAGCCCATGAGCGCGATGGCGGTCACCAGAAGCCCGACGAAAAACAGCGTGCTGCCGATTGCGCCGGCCCACGCAGGCAATATCCACGTGCGCGAACTTGGCACAAAGAAGATAATCGCCAGCAGTACAAACTGAATTGCCACCAAAACATTTCCGCGCGCTTTATTCGTCATGAGCCAATCATGGCGTTGAAACGAGCCGATTCCCATCACCCGCGCCCGCGGGGCCGTTCGCATCTGGAAGGTGACTCATGACAACCACTCCCTTAACACCGGCAAGAAAATGGGCCGGTTTCGGCGAACGCGTTGACGGCTATGACTTTCTCGTGATGAACGAGCGTGAAGTGCGCGCCGGGGCGGGCATCCTGTTTGTCTTCGGCATGGTCGGGTTCATGTCCGCGGTGACGACTTTGAATTTTCAGCTCGGTCAAGCTTTCGCCATGGTGTTCATTTTCGACATGATGATTCGGCTCTTCGTGTCGCCAAAGTATTCGCCGAGTCTCGCACTCGGTCGGCTCGCCGTCTACCGTCAACGCCCCGAGTGGGTGAGTGCCAAACCGAAACAACTGGCGTGGATTCTCGGACTGATCTTGGCCATGGCTACCTGCTTCGCGTTCGGTCGGTTTGCAGCACCTGCCGAAGTCGTGCTCGCCATGTGTGGAACGTGCCTGGGGTTGCTCTTTCTCGAGACTGCCTTTGGAATCTGTGTGGGCTGCTGGTTGCACCAACGCTTCAGCAAGCAGAAGCCCGAACTTTGCCCGGGGGACTCGTGCAACTATGTGCCGCCTGCGCGCCGAGCACGCGACCGCTAACCTGTCTTCATGACCACGACAAAGAACACTGTCTCGAACGCTCGCCTCACCTGGGCTGGAGCCTTCGCCATTCTCTCCTTGATCACGCTCCCCAGCGGACTCCTTGACCCACTGGAAGGATTCGCTGCGCTCGTCGTGGGAATCATTGCCCTTGTTTTTGCCCGCGGACTCTCGCGCGTGAAGGTGGCCAAGTTGGCGCTCATCCCTCTGATTATTGCGCTCGTCATCATGGCCGTCATTCTCACGCTCAGCTTCATCGCGCAAGACCCGTCCGCTTTGCAGATTGAGGGACCGACCGTTGACAACTGGCTCGCACTCTCGGTCGTCGTATGGTTGTTGCCACAGGCGCTGATGGTCGTTCTGGTGATTATCGGTCTCGTGATCTACGCGGCACGCATCTTTCGCACGCGCAAGCCAGTAGCGGCCAAGCCAGCCAAAAAGTCCTAACTCGTGAGCGTCACCGCTCCCGCCGGATTCATCGCCACGGGTGTCACCTGCGGATTGAAGTCATCGGGCAATAAAGACCTCGCACTTGTGCAGAACGTCGGGCCGACCAAATCGGCCGCGACCGTCTTCACGTCGAACCGCTGCAAGGCAAACCCAGTGCTCTGGAGTCAGCAGGTCATGTCTGACGGACGCGTCGACGCCGTCGTGCTCAATTCCGGCGGCGCTAACTGCTACACCGGCGCGCAAGGGTTTCAGGTGACGCACTCAACCGCTGAGCTTGTCGCCGATGGGCTGGGCATCAGCGCGACGGACGTGCTTGTTTGCTCCACCGGGCTCATCGGCGAACAGCTCGACCTCGACAAAATCACCGCGGGCGTGAAGCTCGCCGTTGACGCTCTCGGTCAGACCGATGCCAGCGGTGCGGATGCGGGACTCTCCGCCGCCGAGGCAATCATGACCACCGACTCGGTGCCCAAGACCGTGCACGTGCACGGTACTGGCTACTCAATCGGCGGCATGGCCAAAGGCGCAGGAATGCTCGCACCCGGCCTCGCCACCATGCTCGTCGTGCTCACGACTGATGCTCAGCTCAGCTCGGCTGACCTCGACTCCGCCCTTCGCGCGGCCACCCGCGTGACGTTCGACCGCCTTGACTCTGACGGATGCATGTCGACGAACGACACCGTCACACTCCTGGCGTCTGGCTCGAGCGAAACTGCGCCTGAACTCGCGCAGTTCACCGAAACTCTGACCGAGGCGTGTCGTACGCTCGCACTCCAGCTGCAGGCTGACGCCGAAGGCGCAAGCCACGACATCGCCATCACGGTTGCCAACGCAATCGACGAAACCCAGGCGGTCGAGATCGCCCGCGCTGTCTCGCGTTCCAACCTCTTCAAGGCGGCCATCTTCGGCAACGACCCGAACTGGGGTCGAGTCCTCGCTGCCGTCGGCACGACTCAGGCGGAGTTCGACCCCTACGACATCGACGTCTCATTCAACGGTGTGCGTGTGTGTCGCGCGGGTGAACCCGACCAGTCACGCGATCTCGTTGACCTCACGCCACGTGCGGTGGACATCCTCATCGACGTCAAGGTCGGTAAAACGTCAGCGACAATCTGGACCAATGACCTCACCCACGACTACGTGCATGAGAACAGCGCGTACGCGAGCTAGCTCGCACGAGAGACAACAACCATGAGCGAATACCGCGCCGAAGACGAAGCCGCCTCCATCAAGGCGGCCACGCTGATCGAGAGCCTGCCATGGCTGA
>JBFYOK010000049.1:0-4616 GCA_041303845.1 Microbacteriaceae bacterium
CACTCATCGTGGCGGAGGCACTGAGTGACCTCCGCAAGGCCGGGCATGACTTTGAGAATCCGGTCTTGATCGGAGACCGCATCTACGACGTCGAAGGTGCAATCACAAACGGCATTCCGGCAATCATCGTGAATTGGGGATACGGATTTCCGGAAGAAGCCGCCGCTGCGCTTGCGACGGTTGACTCCACAGATGAACTGCGCGCCCTGCTTTTGGACTAACTCGGCAAGGTGGGCGTGCGCGAAGACGCGCGGCCAGACGGGCGACCAGACCAGCGACCAGACAAACTGGCTGCGGCGGTGCCGGCGGCAACCATGATCGCGCCCACCACAACGGCAGCGGTGACCCCTTGGCTGGCGGGATCTAACGCGTCAAATGCGACGGCGGAGACGAGCTGCCCCGTCGTTGCGCTGAGTCCGTAAAGCAAGATTCCGATTTGCCGAACCACTATGCTCGCAATCGCAATGAAGGCGATGCCCACAGGGCCGCCGAGATACAGCCACGGGTTGAGCGGCAGGTGAGTTGGAAGGCCGACTGCCACAGCATTCGCGGCAACTCCAATCATCAGCACGCCGAATC
Source organism: Microbacteriaceae bacterium (assembly GCA_041303845.1). GTDB lineage: Bacteria > Actinomycetota > Actinomycetes > Actinomycetales > Microbacteriaceae > RFQD01. The sequence continues at coordinate 580 of JBFYOK010000049.1, forward strand.
CGACACCAAAGTTGATCAGTGTTGTCGCCCACGCGTTTCGGTTCACCTGCGTCAATCGGCCGTTGGCTGCCTGCTGCCACGCAACACCAATACCTAACAGCGCTGGAACGAACACGATCAGGTTGCCCTCACCGCTCGATAGCGAACCTGAAACGGCAACCACGACGGCAGCAATTCCGAGAGCGGCTCCGAGGGTCCGCAGAGGCGTAATCGGTCGCCGACCCGCTGGGCCAATACCGAGTACGTCCATCACCAAACCGCCAATGGTGAGACCGCAGACGAACGACACCGAAAACATTGCGAGGCCGATGACCGGGGACACGGCACTCTGACTGAAAACGAACGCTGCCCCCGCGGTGCCCGCGAGAGTGAATCCCCAAGAAATCTCGTGACGACCAATGGCCACTCGCGTCGCCACGAGACCGGCTCGAACTCGTCGCGAAAAAAGCGTGATGACGAGCAACACGCACAGCCCGCCCGCAAACGACAGTGCCGCAGCCACGACTCCGTTGTCGATGTCCGCGCCCAACAGTCCGTTGATATGTGCCTGCGTCGTCATCGCAACCCCCGCAGTGACGGCGAGCGCGTAAGCGAGCCACAGCGGGATGCTCGACCCCTCGTCCTGCATCATCTCGAGGTGCTCCTTGCCGACCGACCGCGCGGCCTGAATGCAACAAAGACTACGGCCTCCATCCCGACTGGAATGGAGGCCGTAGCTGCTGTCTCGTGAGAGTTCTTCTACTTTGCGGTGATGTTGACCGTGAACTTCACCGTGGTGGTTCCATCGGTCATCGTCACATCGGTGGTGCCAACGCCCACAGCTTCGAAGCCGGGGTTGAACACGGCGCTTCCGTCGGTTCCACCTGCCACGAAGGTCAGGATCATCGAGTCACCGACGGTTGCCGTCCAGAGCGCTTCTGAGTCGGCGGGGACGAGGACGTCAATGAAGTTTCCTTCACCGACCTCGACGGTCTGGCCTTCGAGCGTCGTTACGTCAACGATGATGGGGGCGATCACGTTCGAGCCCGTCTCTTCAGTCGTTTCGCTCGATTCCGAATTGCTGGTTTCCATCGAGCAAGCCGAGAGGCTAAAGACGGCCGCACCGGCGAGTGCAACAATTGCGCCTGCCTTGATGAGCTTCTTGTTCATGCTGTTCTCCTTCTTGGTGTAACTGTTGTTACTTCCCCCAAGGGTACTCATCGACGTTTGACCTAGTTTGTGACGCGCCCGAGTGTTGGCTGGGCGTTTCCTGAAAACGCGAAGACGGCGCCTGTGCGGCGCCTCGAGTGAAAAAGTGACGGGGAGGCCGCCTCCGGCGACTCTCCCCGTTGTTCGTGCGCGAGGGGGGACTCGAACCCCCACGCCCTTGCAGGCACTGGCACCTGAAGCCAGCGCGTCTACCATTTCGCCACTCGCGCGAACAAGTTACGAGGCTAGCACGGGGTGTCTTCCCGCGCGAAAGCCGGGTTGGGCGTAACTAAATGTCGAGCACGAGCGTCGGTGAACTCGCTCGCGATACGCACGGGTACATGACTCCGAGCTCATCCTTTTCTTCATCAGACATCACCGAATCAAGGTGCATGGGAACGCCGTCCTTCACTCGAACCTCGCACGTCCCGCACACGCCCTTGCGGCAGGATCCCATGACGGGAACGCCGTGTTCTTCGAGCGCGTCAAGGATTGTTTGGTCTGCCGGAACCGTAAACGAAACCTTCGACTTGCGACATGTCACGTTTACCGGAGTCGCCACGTTCGAGGACGTGCGATCCACGGCGACGAACCGTTCGAGGTGAAGCCGATCGCTCGGGGTGACGAGCGCCAGGGAGCTCATCAGGCTTTCCGGGCCACAGCTGTAAACCTGAGACTCCGAGTCTTCAACAAGGGTCTCGATGCGAACATCCTTGTGTGCAAGTTCGTCGCGTGCCCACACCGTGACCTGGGACGGATACCTCGCGAGAAGTTCATCCAGAAAGGCCATCGTCGTTCGGCTGCGACCGAAGTAATGGAGAGACCATTCCCTCCGCTGCGGCAGGGATTCAATCATGGCCTTGATCGGGGTGATGCCGATTCCCCCGGCAACGAATGTGTACCGAGCGGCGGGCTCGAGCTCAAAATGATTTCTCGGGTCGGTGATGCGCAGTTCGGTCCCCGACGAAACATTCTCGTGAATCCACGAGCTACCCGAACCGGGCTCGTCGATGCGCAGAACAGCAATCTCAAAGTGCTTGCGGTCGGCGGGGTCCCCGCACAGTGAATACTGCCGGGTTCGTCCATCCGCCAGGTTGATGGTGATGTGCGCTCCCGGCTGCCAGATGGGCAACAACTCGCCCGCGACATCCTCGAAAACAATGTGCTTGACCTCTGGGGTCAGCATCGTCGCGCTGACCACGCGCATTAGTCGCGTTGCCTGAGTCACCTCGGCTACACGTGCGGCTCCTGTGGGGCTCTCATCGCGCGACCGCCCCCGTTGACTGTTAGCCCGCGCGGGTTCTGGCGCACCGGCAGAAGCGCTGCGCTGACTCGTTCGATTGCCAACGAGAATCCGCACGATAGCCGCTCCCGCGCCGATGGCGACGAGAAAAATGGCCAGCGACTTGTACCAAAGTTGCGAGACATCCTGCGAAGACGAGAAGCCGGCGTGAAATGACACGGCGACAAGCGCCACGTATGACGAGTAGTGAATGGCCTTCCACGCTTTGCGCGGGATTCGGTTGATGAGATACGAGGAACCCTGAACGGCAACCATCAGATAAAAAGCCAGGATGCCGAGGGCGATGGGCAGGCCAGCAAAGCGTGGCTCAATGCTGAACGGAACGAGAAGCTCTTCAATCGAGAAATGGGCGTACTCATCCAGCATCAGGCTCACCATGTGAATGAGCACCATGATGAGCGACGTGCCGCCGAGGTATCGGTGCAGATCTTGGAGCCAAGACGGGTTGTCGATTTTTCGCATCACCCGCGTCGACAACAAGATGCCCCAGACCACAGCTGCGGTCATCAACACCCACGCGATGATTGCCGATGACCGAGTGACGTACCACCAGATTTGAGGCTCGTTCATCGGTATGTGCCCCAGTTCTCTGATTCGTGCTTTGTGCCATCGGCGACGACGACCAGTCCGGCCGCCCCGACGCTTGGTAGCCATGCTAGGTATTCATCGATGGGTCGAACAAACCCTGATTTGGTCAATGTTTCCGCTTTGGCAGCCGTCATGGCAATGACCGTGACGGTTTGAACATCGGTGGAAGCGCTTTCTCGCGTTGATGGATCAATCAGGTGATGCCTCTGCGCGTCGTCTCCAAACCGGCGCTTTCGTTGACTCGACGTCACGACACCGCCCGCCGGCAGGCGCACAATGTCAACGTGCTCCTCCGGCGAGAAGGGGTCCTCGACGCCGAGTCGCCACGCGATACCGTCGGGCGCTTCGCCCGAAACACGAATGTCACCGGCAATCTCGGCCATGACACCCCAGGCTCCGTGGGCGAGCGCAAAGTCCGCAACGAGATCCGCGGCGAGGCCTTTGCCGATGCCCCCGGGATCAAGCGTCGTTCCCACGGGCATCGTCACGTCATGTCCATCAACATGCACCCCCACGATGTCTCCGGGAGATACTGCTGACGCGGGCAACGTCGTAACCCTTTTTGGATCCTTGAGCGACGTGGCATACCCGGCACGAATGACCTCTGGCAACAGTGTCGGATTGAAGTCGCCATCGGTGCGCACGAAGCCTTCTTTCATCGCGTGTATGAGCGCAACCGTTCTGTCGTCGACGACGAGGGTTTTGCCTTCCGCCCAGTTCAGCAAGCTGACGTCGCTAGTCGCCAGGAAGCGGCTCCAGAGAGACTCGAGCTCGTCCAAGAAGGCCCAGCATGCCTCTACCGCGGCGTCGCCGCCACCAATGAGAGTCAGAGTTGCCGAGCCACCCATGAGCTTGCGCCGCGAGGTGAAGGGAGCCGGGCGAGATCCGCTATTCGAAAAAACCGCGTTGAGGGCATCCCGGCTGATATCGCTCACGCGAGAAGCCTACGAGCCACCCG
>JBFYOK010000050.1:0-2881 GCA_041303845.1 Microbacteriaceae bacterium
GTCGTTGTCGGTCTCGACGTGCGAGGAGCGACACTGACCGCCCGCGGTGGTTCGGGAACACTAGGCGAGTTGTTCGATGCGCACCCGCGGCTCGAGGAAGCGGGAGCCCCGCGCTACATCGTCACCGATGTCGACACCGACGGCATGATGACCGGCCCCAACCTGAAACTTCTTCGCGACGTGTGTGAGCGGACCGACAAGCCCGTCGTGGCATCGGGCGGGATCTCATCTCTCGACGACATTGCGCAACTGCGCGACCTCGTCCCTGCCGGCGTCGAGGGCGTGATCCTCGGCAAGGCGCTGTACGAGGGTGCCTTCACTCTGCGCGAAGCACTCGCCGTCGCGAGCGGTAACTAATGTCGCACGATCAGACCGCTGACTCCTCTGGCGTCCCGTGGGAGGGCCGCTCGTTTCAACCCAACCCGCACGCGGGAGACTCGGGCGAAACGCCACCCGATGTCGCTGCCGCGATAACAGCGTTTCGGGAGGGGGCAGGCTCCTTCGCAGTCCTGGCCAACACGCTCGCGGGATCACGCGCCCTAATCCCTCTCGTTACTCACGCGGGTGACGAATTCGACGCCGCCAACCCCGTCATGGAAGACAAGATTCAGGAACTCGCGGTTGTCACTCTCGCGGGGCCGCACGGCGAACAGGTGTATCCGGCGTTTACGTCGGCTGACGCAATGCGCGCGTGGAAGTCGGACGCCCGACCAATCCCGATCGACTTCCGTCGAATCGCGCTCGCAGCCGCGGGGGAGGGAGTTGATCGAATTGTCGTCAACCCCGGAACTGATCAAATCGTGTTGCGGCGACCAACGGTGTGGGCAATCGCTCAGGGTGAAACAGTCGTCAGCCCGTGGGAATCCGATGCGCTCCTCGCCGACGTTCGCGCTGCTCTCAGCTCAGTCGACCAGGTGCTCAACGTCTCTCTTGAGCCAGTGGATGTGCACGCCACCGGGCTCGGCCCGGAACTCCGCCTGATTACCACTCTCGTCGCCGGGCTAGACGAGACGGCGATGAAGGCAATCATCAGCGAAGTCCACTCACTCGCGGCATCGAGTCTTCTTCTCACTCAATCCGTTGACTCGCTCGAAATCACTATTCGTGCTGGCTAGTTGACCGGCCCGGTCCACTTCTCGCCGGGGCCTTTGCCGATCTCGTCGGGGATTGCGCTCCCTTCACGAAACGCGAGCTGTAGCGAGCGCAATCCGTCGCGCAACGGGCGCGCGTGGTGATCGCCCAATTCGGGTGCTGCCGCATTGATGAAACCAGCGAGGGCGTTGATGAGCATGCGCGCCTCAGCGAGGTCCGGCTCGACGTCCTCGGCCAGGCCCACCTTGACCGCTGCGGCCGACATCAAATGAACGGCCACGCCCTGGAGAACTTCGACGGCGGGAACGTCCGCAATGTCCATTGCGGCGTCGTGGGAATCAGTCATAAGGTGTCCTTCGGTGGTCGGGTCGCGCCAAACAGCGTTACCTGCTAGTCTGTAGGAGGTTTCGGGGTAACCCGAACAAGGAAGTGGAGAAATCCCACCTGCCAATCGTAAGATGATTTGCTGGTCGTTGTACTCCGCCGGGAAACCGGTAGCCGAAAGGGTGCGTCCCCGCGAGGGGTTGGTTTCACTGTTTCCTTGGGGCGTTGCTCGCCGCGTTCGGTCCGCCGAACGCACGCAGAACACAAGGAGTCAATATTTCCGAACCGCGAATTAATGAGCGCATCCGCGTTCCCGAGGTCCGTCTCATCGGGCCACTCGGCGAACAGGTTGGCGTCGTCAAGCTCGAAGTGGCACAGCGTTTTGCGCGTGAAGCCGATTTGGACTTAGTCGAGGTAGCTCCGGAAGCGAAACCGCCCGTCGTCAAGATCATGGACTTCGGCAAATTCAAATACGAAGCCGCTCAGAAAGCGAAAGAAGCACGTCGTAACCAGGTTCACACGGCCCTCAAAGAGGTTCGTTTCCGCCTGAAAATCGACACTCACGATTACGCAACCAAAGTCAAGCACGCCGTGACCTTCCTCAAAGGGGGAGACAAGGTGAAAGCGATGATCCAGTTCCGTGGACGTGAACAATCTCGCCCCGAGGCGGGAGTGCGACTCTTGCAGAAGTTCGCAGAGGAAGTTGCCGAATACGGAACGGTCGAACACTCACCGACAGTTGACGGTCGCAACATGACGATGGTCATCGCCCCATTGAAGACCAAGGTTGACGCAAAAGCCGAAGCGGCGAAGGCGAAAGCCAGCACGACGGATGCTCCAGCAACACCAGCAGCACCCGCCGCCGAAGTTGAATCAGAAAAGGAATAGACAATGCCGAAGCAGAAAACCCACTCGGGTACTAAGAAGCGTTTCAAGATCACCGGCACCGGAAAGATCAAGAAGCAGGGCGCCGGAATGCGCCACAACCTCGAAAAGAAGTCCAGCGAGGTCACTCGCCGACTCAACAAAGACCGCGTGATTGCACCAGCAGACGCCAAGGTCATCAAGAAGCTTCTCGGTAAGTAAACCGAGCCGGAATCGATAAGGAACAGACATGGCACGTGTAAAGAACGCAGTCAACGCGGCGAAGAAGCGCCGTACCGTACTTGAGCGCGCAGAGGGTTACCGCGGGCAGCGCTCACGCCTCTACCGCAAGGCTAAAGAGCAGGTCGTACACTCGCTCAACTACGCCTACCGCGACCGCCGCGCGAAGAAGGGTGAATTCCGCCGCCTCTGGATCCAGCGCATCAACGCCGCTGCACGCCTCAACGGCATCACCTACACCCGACTCATCCAGGGCCTCGCGCTCGCGGGTATCGAGGTTGACCGCCGCATGCTCGCTGACATGGCAGTCAACGACGCAGCCACGTTTGCAACTATTGCGAAAGCCGCGAAAGCAGCTCTC
>JBFYOK010000051.1:0-8908 GCA_041303845.1 Microbacteriaceae bacterium
GTGCAAAGATTTCGTTGCCTTCCTCGTCACGAACGACGAGGTTTGCTCCGTCGCGGGTTCCGAGCTCGTCGACGTCACTGAACAAGTGATCGCAGGCATATCTCGCGAAAACGTTGGACAGTCCGGGTTCGACACCCATACCCACGAGGGCAAGCCCATCTGCTGCCACCCACTCCTCGTGAGTTGCAAACTGGGCGTCCCCGAGTTTTTCGCCCGTTTCGCTGTAGGGATTCACGGGGTGTGGGTGCGACAGTGACATCGCCATGTCGAGGTAGTTCGCGCCAGCCGCTCGCGCTCCGGCAAACACGTGGGGCACGAACGACGGTTCGACGGCGTTCATGACGTGTGTTGCTCCATGTCGGAGTGCAACCTCGGCAACGTTGTCTGCGCTGCTCGCGTCGATTCGATCGATGACAAACCGAGCGTCGATGGATTCGCTGCCATGACGATCTCGTAGCCACGCGACGGTTCGCTCGGCACGAGAAAGGTCGTAATCCGTGACGATGATTTTCTCGAAAAAAGTACGCCGGGCAGCAATCTTGGCAAAAGCATCGCCAACGCCACCGGCACCAACAAGCAAGATGCCGTCACGCTATCGCTCTAGTGTGGAAAGGTGAAGCGATTCTTGCAGGCGATGCCCCTCATTGGGCCTGCACTCGTCGCTGGCGTCGCGTATCTCGACCCGGGAAATGTTGCCAGCAACATGACTGCCGGAGCGCGCTACGGCTTCATGTTGGTGTGGGTGGTAGTTGCCGCCAACCTGGTCGCGTGGTTGGTGCAGTATCTCTCGGCCAAGCTCGGGCTTGCTACCGGAAAGAGCCTGACCGAGCACGTCGGTCTGGCATTGCACTCGCGCTGGACGCGTCTCGCCTTCTGGGCACAAGCCGAGATTGCCGCCATGGCAACCTATGTTGCAGAGATTATCGGTGGGGCAATCGCGCTGAACCTGCTCTTCGGATTGCCGCTCATCGCGGGCGGACTCATCACCGCAGCCGTATCCCTCGCCATTTTGAGCTTGCACAACCGCGTGAACATTCGCGCCTTCGAGGGCGTGATCATCACGCTTCTCGCCATCATTGCGGTCGGCTTCTTGGCGGCACTGTTTGTGCGCACGCCGGATTGGTCCGATGTCGCAACCGGGCTGATTCCTCAGTTCGCCGGGAGCGACTCGGTGCTCTTGGCGGCATCCATTGTCGGAGCTACGGTGATGCCTCATGCGATTTACGCTCACTCTGCTCTCATGCGTGATCGATTTGCGCACAAGCCACTGGCAGAACGCGCGCGCGCACTTTTTGCCACACGAATCGATGTCACCATCGCGTTGACCACGGCCGGCGTCGTGAACCTCGCGATGCTCCTCATCGGAGCCGTCAGCCTGACTGCCCTTGTTGCCCAGCACACCGGTTCAAGTACACCCAGCCTCGATGAAATCTATGGCGCACTTTCGGTCACACTCGGTCCAGCAATCGCGATTCTCTTCGCTGTTTCACTGCTCGCATCGGGACTCGCATCGTCTTCCGTCGCGAGCTACGCAGGTGCTGACATCATGCACGGGCTTATAAGGAAGGAGATTCCTCTCTGGATTCGTCGGGTCATCCCGGCCGTGCCGGCAATTCTGTTGCTGGCCGTTGGCGCGAACCCGGTGTGGATGCTCGTGCTCAGCCAAGTCGTCTTGTCGTTTGCCATTCCGCTCGCGCTCATGCCGCTCATCCGCCTGACTAGCAACAGCTCGACGATGGGTGCACTCACGAACACGCGACTCACGACCATCGCGGCGGTGACGGCCGCGCTCTTGCTTGTCGGGCTCAACACCTGGCTCATCGTGTTGTTCGCAATCGGTGGCTAGATCTCGGCGCAACCGTGATGACGAACGCAAAAGGCGCCACCCGCAATGGGTGACGCCTTCAGCGTGAGAGTAGTTGAAGCTACTTGAGCGTGACCTTGGCGCCGGCGCCCTCGAGGGCTTCCTTTGCCTTGTCTGCTGCGTCCTTCTTTGCGCCTTCGAGGATGGTCGCAGGAGCGCCATCGACGAGAGCCTTTGCTTCGCCGAGTCCGAGGTTGGTCAGCGTACGGACCTCCTTGATGACGGCAATCTTGTTTGCGCCAGCCTCTTCGAGAACGACGTCAAATGCGTCCTTCTCTTCAGCTGCCTCAGCGCCAGCGCCGCCGCCTGCAGGTGCAGCAGCAGCAACAGCAACAGGGGCTGCAGCGGTAACTTCGAAGGTCTCTTCGAAGGCCTTGACGAACTCGCTGAGTTCGATGAGCGAGAGCTCCTTGAAAGCCTCGATGAGCTGCTCGGTGGTGAGCTTAGCCATGATTTTCTCCTTGTTGGATTGGGTGAATTACTCGCGCCTAGCGGATGCTAGCCGTTTTGCTTTGCACGCAACGCGTCGACCGTGCGAACGGCCTTCGAGAGCGGTGCGTTGAACAGGTAGGCGGCACCGAACAGCGAGGCCTTGGCGGCGCCGGCGAACTTCGCCAACAGCACTTCCCGGGACTCAAGATCGGCCAGCTTGTTGACCTCAGCAGCGTCGATAGCGCGGCCATCGAAATAGCCACCCTTCAGAACGAGCAGAGGGTTGGCCTTGGCAAAGGCACGCAGCGACTTAGCAACCGCAATCGCGTCGCCATGCACGAATGCAATGGCCGACGGTCCAGCAAGCTGGTCATCCAGACCTTCGATTCCGGCCTTAGCGGCAGCAATCTTGGTCAGCGTGTTCTTCACCACGGCGTACGTCGCGTCTGCACGGATACCTGTGCGCAGCTCTTTGAGCTGAGCAACCGTGAGACCGCGGTACTCGGTAAGCAGAACGGCGGTCGAACTCTGGAACAATCCAGTGAGTTCGGCGACCGAGGCTTCCTTGTTCGCCATGGCTCTCCTAATGGTGGTGATAGTGACCAGCGAGCGGATGCCCGTGGTCGTGACCAAATTCCACGTGATCGACTCCAACAAAAAATGCCCTGACGCAGAGAGGTCAGAGCACAAGCGCGTGCAGAGCACACATTTCGTTCTTCACACCTGCGCGGGTGCCCTTGTGAGAGAGCCTTAGCCGTTTGCCACGAGGACAAACGAGACCAGCGGTCTTTGGTACGTCAACAGGTTACGGGATTCGGACGCACCAAACCAAATCGATAGACTGACATCTCCCTCCCTTAGCCATGCTGTGGCGCGCAGATTTCACCTCGTTGACACAACGCGCCCCTGTGAGATTGGTTCGTTTCAGACGTGAATGCAGTTGTAACCCTGACTCCGGCACCGGTGCTTGACCGCACCTACCTCGCCGAGACGCTCACAGCAGGCAAAGTAAACCGGTCTTACGAAGTTCATGAGTACATGAGTGGCAAGGGCCTCAATGTGGCTCGCACGCTCCACCTTGCCAAGCAGCCCGTGGCCGCAATTTTGCCCATCGGCATGCAAGACCAGTACCTACTGTTCTCGACACCGTTCCCTCAGATCTTGCGAATCATGCCCGTGGCCGGTCGCGTGCGCGTCAACACCACTGTGGTTGAGCGTGGTGGCCGCACCACAAACATCAACCAGAACCCGTACCCATTCAGCGAAGCGGACTGGAAGAGCGTCGTCGAACTCACCCTCGAGCAGGTCAGCGACATGAGCGCGGACTGGCTCGTCGTGTCGGGAATGCACCCGAAGATGAATGAGGATGGTCGCCCCATCGACCTCACCGAACTCTTCGATCGCGCCCGCGAGATGGGCGCGCGCGTGGGGCTCGACACATCAGGTCCCGAACTCATGAACTGGGCGCACAGCGGCCACGTAAACCTCATCAAGCCCAACGCAGACGAACTTGCCTCGCTCGTCGGACGCCCGCTCTCGACGTTGGGTGAAGCCATCGACGCGGGTCGCGAGCTCATTGACAGTGGAATCGAGATTGCTTTGGTCAGCTTAGGCGCCGATGGTGCGCTCGGAATCACTGCCGATGAGGTTGTCTGGGGCAAGGCCGTCGCGCCCGCTGTGATCAACACCACGGGCGCCGGAGATGCCTTTATGGCCGGGTTCTTGAACTCTGTGGTTCACACCGAGACGAATCGCGAACAAGGCGAGCTCGCTCACCTCGATATGCGAGCTGGTATCGCCAACGCTTGTTCGTGGGGTGCTCTCGCGGTATCCCTGCCGACCACACTGATCTCGTCATTCGACAAGGCACCGACGACCGAGATTCGCGATGTCGACCGCACCTACGAGCTCACCGAGCCGGCAAGCCCGCGTTTCTAGCGGACGCCTCTATCGGGGCATCGTGACCGTGAACACGGTGCGGCCTTTTTTCGACTCCACGTCAACGGTTCCGTTGTGCGCCGTGACGACCGCATGAACAATCGCGAGTCCGAGTCCTGTGCTTCCCGTCGCACGATTGCGTGATGAGTCGCCACGACTGAACCGTTCGAACAACGTGGGCAACTGCCGAGCTGGAATACCCGGGCCGTTGTCTTTCACGGTGAGTTGAACATCCGTCGCCGTCTCAGACAAGCCGACTGTAACCACGGTTCCTGCAGGGGTGTGTACTCGGGCGTTCGCAAGAAGGTTCACGATGACCTGGTGCAATCGGGCAGCGTCTCCCGTCACCGTCACGGGCTCCTCCGGTACCTCGATTTTCCACACGTGATCCGGTCCGGCTGCGTGGGCGTCTGACACACAATCAAGAACTGTGCGTGTTAGGTCAACCTGCTTCGACTCGAGTTCGCGCCCTTCGTCGAGGCGAGCCAAGAGCAACAGGTCTTCGACCAGACCCGACATGCGGGTTGCCTCTGATTCGATTCGAGCGAGGGAGTGCACGGTGTCATCGGGGAGTTTGGCACCGCTTCGACGAGTGAGTTCTGCGTATCCGCGAATCGATGCGAGTGGTGTGCGAAGTTCGTGGCTCGCATCGGAGACAAACTGGCGAACCTTGTCTTCACTCGCTTGTCGCGCTGCCAGTGCTCGAGAAATGTGGCCGAGCATGTTTCCGAACGCGTTCGCCACGCGGCCAACTTCGGTTCGGTCATCCATCGGCGCCAGATTCACCGTGTCAAGACCGGTCGAGTCTCGGTCGAGTGGAAGTCGACTGACACGTGACGCCGTTTCGACAACGCCTTCGAGGGGGCGCAACTCAAACCCGACGAGCGCGCGACCAGCGACGAACACACCCACGAGCCCAATTGCAGAAACGATGACAACGACAAGGATGAGCTGCGCCGTGGCCGCGTCCACCTCCGTCATGGGCAAGCCGATGACGAGCTTCTCGCCCGTGCTCGCTTGAACGGCCATGACACGGTATTCCCCAACCGACGGAATGCGAACGTTTGTCGGGCGTGCATCGATGTTCTGGGCGGACAGCTGTGTCAGCGCGTCGGCGTCGATGACATCGATCTCGCCATTGCTCGTCAACAGGCCCGCGTTCACGTCACCTGTTGCGGCCACGACTGCGATGAGCGTGCCAGACTGCTGCCCGGGTGCGAGGAGAGCACCTTGAGTGTGATTTCGATCACGGTCACGATCACCGCGTGGGTTATTGGTTTCGGGCGCGCGAACCGCCGCCTGAGAACGCACGATGGTCTGTTGAAGCTGGATATCGAGCCGGTCAATCAAGAACCCGCGAAGTGCAAACACGCTGACGAACCCGATGAGTACCGTGGCCAACGCGAGGAGTCCGGCCACCGTTACGGTGAGCCGGCGTTTGAGTGTCCACGGTTGGCGCAGCGAAGGCATGGGTTACTCGCCCGCCTTGATCATGTAGCCGGCACCACGAACGGTGTGAATCATGGGCACAAAACCCTCGAGGTCGACTTTCTTGCGCAGGTAGGAAATGTAGATTTCGACGACAGACGATTTGCCGCCAAAGTCGTAGTCCCAGACGCGGTCAAGAATTTGCGTCTTCGACAAAACGCGCCGCGGATTACGCATGAGGTAGCGCAAGAGTTCGAACTCTGTCGCCGTGAGGTCGATGTTGATGTCGCCGCGTCGAACCTCATGTGAGTCTTCATCGAGTTCGAGATCACCGACTCGGATGAGCGGGCTCTCGTTCGCATCCAGCGTTAACGTCGATCGGCGAATGAGGGATCGCAGTCGAGCAACGACTTCTTCGAGGCTGAACGGTTTGGTGACATAGTCGTCGCCACCTACCGTGAGGCCGGCAATCCGGTCGTCGAGTGAATCCTTCGCGGTAAGAAAAAGGATGGGAACGTCAGAACCGTCAGCACGCATGCGTTGCAATACCTGAAGCCCGTCGATATCGGGGAGCATAATGTCGAGCACGACGGCGTCGGGTCGAAACTCGCGAGCCAGCTGAACGGCCTTGATCCCTTCGCCGGCGGTCTTGACTTCCCAGCCCTCATACTTGAGGGCCATCTGGAGCAAGTCGGTAAGCGACGCTTCGTCGTCGACCACGAGCACACGAATCTTCGATCCATCGGCACGCGTGAGGCGAACTGGGGTTGGGGCGGAATCCGTCATGTCTTGAGTGTGGCGGAGATTCCTATGAGTTTTCTATGAGAGATCTAAGACTTATGTTGTGAGTCATTTTAGGTACTCTTATCAGTATGGATGAGTGTCGTCACGGAGTCTGGCTAGACATGTGTGCAAACTGTGCCCCCCCCCCGCGGGACGAACGCACGGGTTTGGGTTACTGCTGACGGGAACGAATACCACAACGCTCATAATTGTTCGCAGTTGCAGTACTGGCAAAATGTTCCCGCGAAGGAAGGCAGTCGCAAGCCTGTAAAGAAGCGCATTCCGTGGGTTCTCGCACGGCTGTCGCGATCTCGATGTCTGACGTGCGTGCCGCCGGAACGTTGACGGTTGGAGGCACCAGAATGGACGAGTGCCAACCCCTGCGACCACCACGTATCTCGAGCGCCTCGTTACCGACGGTTCTGACGAGGCAGCGTGGCTCCAGGCGCGAGCACGCGGAATCACGGCGACCGACGTAGCGAAGCTCACGAGCGTCCACTCGATACCGGTCGTTGCGTTAGAGAAGCTGAGACCTTCGACGTTCACCGGCAACGTATTCACCGAGCACGGCAAGACGCGCGAGCCGGTCATTGCCGCATGGGTGCAACAACGCACAGGAATCGAACCGAGCTCGTCGCTCTTTCACGCACCCGTCGAAACACGACACCTCGCCACACCTGATGGCATCGGGATGCGGGACGACGGCGTTCTCGAGCTTGCCGAAATCAAGACCACGGGCAAGGGCTGGGACCAGATTCCCGGCAACTACCTGCGTCAGGTCTATTGGCAACAGTACGTGTTGGGAGCGCAACGCACCTTTTTTGTGTGGGAGCAACACCGCGACTTCGTACCCATCGCCAACGAACCCAAGTTCACGTGGATTGAGCGCGACGAAGAAGCCATCGCTGAACTTGTCTGGCTCGCCAACGGACTCATCGGCGAACTCCACCGCCTCACGAACTAGCGGTAGGTTTTCAGCGCTGCGAGCACCGCGTCGTTCGCCTCGGGTTCACCAATCGATACGCGGATGCCCGAGCCAGAGAACGGGCGCGCGATGATCCCGTGGTTGAGAAGGTGTTGTTGCACCGCATCCGTCTCGTCACCCAATGCAATCCAAAAGAAGTTGGCCTGCGACGGTGGAACGTTCCAACCGAGGAGCGCCAATTCGGCCTCCACGCGGTCGCGCTCGGAGACCAAAAGGTTGACTCGGTCTTGTAACTCCGCCTCGGCTTCCAATGAGGCAACACCCGCGGCCGCAGCGACGTCACTCACCGCGAACGGCATGGCCGTCTTCGCCAGGCCTGCCCGAACGTCTTCGCGGGCGATTGTGTAGCCGAGGCGGAGCCCAGCCAAACCGTATGCCTTGGAGAACGTGTGCAACACGGCGACGTTCTCAAACTCGCGATAAATCTCGAGACCTCGCACCGCTTTCGAGTCATTCACAAAATGCGTATAGGCCTCATCGACAACCACCAAAATGTGCGTTGGAACCTCGCGAAGAAAAGCCCGCAGCTCCTCGTGGTCGACGACCGTGCCCGTGGGATTGTTCGGCGTGCAGATGAAGATAACCTTTGTGCGCGGCGTAATCGCCGCCAGCATCGCAGGCAAGTCGTGATGCTCGGTCGAGGTGAGCGCCACCGGAACCGCGGTGGCATTCGAACCGGTCACGAGCAGCGGATACGCCTCGAACGAGCGCCAGGCAAAAACAACCTCATCTCCGTGCCCGGCAAAGGCACGCACGATTTGGGCCGCCGATTCGACCGACCCTCCGCCCAGTGCGATGTCCTCTTCGGGGACTCCGAGCCGCGCCGATAATGCGGAGCGAAACTCTGGGGCCGCCATGTTCGGGTAACGCTGCATGTGCCCGGCAGCTCGCGTGACGGCATCCACCACCGACGGCAAAGGAGGGTAAGGATTCTCGTTCGATGAGAGCTTGTAGACCGGGCCCTCCCAACCTTCAACGGTCGAGCGCCCGGGCTTATACGCCGGAATCGACTTGATGTGGTCTGGCTGCTCAATCACATGAACAGCCTACTTAGACCAGTCGGCTTCACCACCACGAGCCCGCAACCACGAGCTCGTAACGACGACGGCCCCCAACCACGAATGGTCAGGGGCCGTCAATCACGCGTGTGACTAGATAACCGAAACGTCCAGCGGGATGCCCGGACCGAACGTGGTCGACACAGCGCCACGCTGGAGGTACTTACCCTTGGCCGATGACGGCTTCAAGCGCATAACTTCATCGAGCGCAGCGGTCAGGTTCTCACCCAACTGCTCTTCGGTGAAGCTTGCCTTGCCGACGATGAAGTGCACGTTCGAGTGCTTGTCGACCTTGAACTCGATCTTTCCGCCCTTGATGTCCGACACGGCCTTGGCCACGTCCGGCGTCACAGTTCCGGTCTTGGGGTTCGGCATGAGGTTACGGGGACCGAGAACCTTACCGAGACGACCGACCTTACC
>JBFYOK010000052.1:0-6801 GCA_041303845.1 Microbacteriaceae bacterium
AGCTATGAGTGTCGCGAGCAGCCCCATTCGCCACCCCGACACGAACTCACCCGACGTGATGCGCACGCGGGGATGGTGGCTCGTCGGACTCAACGTTCTGTTCCCGGGATCCGCGCAAGCATTGGCCGGCAACCGCCGACTCGGTCGTATCGGACTGATGTCGACCATTATCGGCTGGGGGGTCGTCGTAGTCGCACTCGTACTGGGAGTGCTCGCCGGCGACTTTCTTTCGGCGCTCGCCGTGAACTTTTTTGTCCTGATTCTGATTCAGGCAGGTCTTGTCTATTACTGCGTGCTCTGGATTGTGCTCACTCTCGACACCTTGCGCTTAGTGAAGTTCGTCAAAATTGACGTCCGACCGCGCGCCTGGATTGCCGGTCTCTCTGTCGTTCTCTTGACGCTCACCGCCGGCGGTGCGGCCTGGGGAGCTTCGACGGCGGGAGCCCTCAATGCCGGTCTTTCCGGTCTGACCGGCCTCGGCAACTTCTTTGACCTCGCCCAGGTTGGGCCGAGTGATCCTCCGATTGACGGGCAGTACAACATCCTCGTTCTCGGTGGAGACTCCGGCCCGGATCGGGATGGTCTTCGCACTGACACAATTCAGGTTGTGAGTGTAAACGCCGAGTCGGGTCAGGCAACCATCATCGGCATGCCGCGTGACCTGCACGACGCTCCGTTCTCGGACGGCTCGCCGATGTGGTCGTTGTACCCGAACGGATACACGGAATATGACGCCGACTACTGCGTGGAGTTCGCCTGTCTCAACACGATTTACACCGACATCGAACTTAACCACCCCGAGCTTTACCCGGACGCGGTCGCCAACGGCTCGACGCCGGGAATCGAGGCTGTACGCGACTCCGCAGAGGGAATCACGGGCTTGACGATTCCCTATTTTGTGCTTATCGACATGCAGGGTGCCGTCGACCTTATTGACGCACTCGGCGGACTCGACATTAACGTGACCGAACGCGTGGCGATTGCAGAACCCGACACGGCAGTCGAAGATGTGCCGGAGTGGATCGAGGTGGGAAGCCAACGCATGGATGGATACACCGCCATCATGTACGCGCGTTCACGGTGGGACAACACGGACTACACGCGAATGCAACGGCAACAACAGCTTCAAGAAGCACTGCTGCAGCAGATTAATCCCGCGAACATCGTGACGAAATTCAGCGAGATCATGGATGCGGGAACACAACTCGTGCGCACGAACATCCCTCGCTCCATGTTGTCGTATTTCATCACTCTGGCTGCGAAAACAAGAGAGCTCCCGATTATTCACATCGAGTTGACGCCAGAGTCAGAGTCGATTCCGACGGATCCGCTGTATCCCGATTACCCCAGCATCCGGGAGTACATCCAGTCGGAAATCCATCCTCCAGTCGAGGACGTCGCGACGACCAACTAACGAAGTTCTCCGCGCAGACGTTCGGGGTACTTGGTGATGACGGCGCAAATCGCCACGAGTAGCAATCCAGATTCGGTTGTGAGGCGCGCGTCGAAGGCACCCGCCGTGATGAGGGCAGTCATCAGCAGCAGGGGGAGCATGCTGCTCGCCGTGAACGGACGTTCGGTGTCGCGATCCCACTGCGGGCGATCGACGGCGACAAACCACGAACGCCAATACGTTGTGACCAGCACGGCGACGAAGAAGACGACGGCGAGAGTGCTGGATGTTGACACCAGGGCCACCCACGAA
Source organism: Microbacteriaceae bacterium (assembly GCA_041303845.1). Taxonomy (GTDB): domain Bacteria; phylum Actinomycetota; class Actinomycetes; order Actinomycetales; family Microbacteriaceae; genus RFQD01. Next base: position 1,706 of record JBFYOK010000052.1, read on the forward strand.
CCGTCGACGCTGGTTTGGGTGAACTCAGGCCAGGTCATGACCAGAGCGACGACGAGTCCGATGAGCAGTCCAACACCCACGACGTAAATCGGGCGACGCTTGAGGGGGCTCGTCGCACGTGTCCAGGCGACCAGTCCGCGCACGACCGCGGTTGCGATGAGCGCGAGCCACGACTGCATCGACTGCGTGTACACCAGCGCACCCAGCGCCAAGAGAACCCAGACAAAACTCCAGCCACGCCATACGGTTCGATCAGAAATCTGAAGCGGAACGATGACGATGAGCACGAGGGCGGCAAAACTCAGCATGCTCAGATGGCCGGTCAGTCCCCACAACGGGCCCTGAATGACAAAGAGCGAGATTGCCTCGACAAGGAGTCCGAGTCCAAGCACCCACCGCACGGCCGTGCCGAGCGCCTTGACGAGTGCCGGCCACGGAAGCAGCATCGTCATTCCGATTGCGGCACCCGCCGTGGCCAATTGAATCGCCCAGGCAACAAGAGAAGCGTTGAGGTCGCTCGACCACAGCAGTGCGATTCCGGATGCGACGAGAAACAGCACGAGCATGACCGGCATGCGCATCCAACGAATCTTGCGCCAATTCTTCAAGAGCCGGAACGAGTAGAGAACGCAGATGAGGGCCGCGAGAGCGACGCCCACGGTGTTGCCCAGAACTGCCCGCAGGGCATCCTCAGCGAACAGAGCCACAAACGCGAGGGCAGCTAGACCGGTGTCGGCTAACTGAATCGCCCTTTCGGCGCGGCGCGAACGGAGTGACTCTGCGCGTTGCTTCTCGACATCGAGGTGCGGGGTGAGCGACATGCTCATAAGGCTAGACGAACGCTGATTGCCCCGTCAGCGCACGGCCGACGATGAGGGTGTTGATTTCCCGCGTTCCCTCATAGCTGTACAGGGCTTCCGCGTCGGCAAAGAAACGTGCGACGCCGTAGTCGAGAACAATCCCGTTTCCTCCGAGGATTTCTCGAGCCATGGCAACTGTCTCACGAGCTCGAGTGGTCGCGACTGCCTTGGCGAGCGCTGCGTACTCGTCGCGGTCGTTTCCCGAATCTTGCATTCGACTGGCCTCCCGGACCAGTGTCAGGCTAGAGGTGATATTGCCCATGCACTTCACCAGCAGATCCTGAACGAGCTGGTGAGCTGCGATGGGTTTTCCAAATTGAATGCGCTCGTTCGCGTAGGTCAACGCAGCTTCGTAGGCCCCGATGGATGCCCCAACAGCAGCCCAGGCGACTTCAGCTCGGGTTGCGCGAAGCACCGCGGCCGTGTCGGCAAACGAGTTTGCGCCGGGGAGGCGCAAAGAATCTGGCACCACAACATCGGTCAACACGATGTCAGCGTTTTGCACCATGCGAAGGGAAATCTTCCGCTCAATCTTGGTCGCGCTGTAGCCGGGAGTGTTCGTCGGGACGATGAACCCTTTTACCTTGTTGTCGTCGGTGTCTCGAGCCCAAATGATGCAGATGTCACTCCAGGTGGCATTTCCGATCCAACGCTTCGCTCCGTTGATGACCCAGTCGTCGCCTCGACGCGTCGCGGTGGTTTGCAACCCGAGTGCCGCATCCGAACCGGATGTCGGTTCGGTCAGGCCAAAGGCGCCAACGACCTCGCCGGTTCCCAGCCGGGGGAGCCACTCCGCGCGTTGTTCGGGAGAACCACAGAGGCCGATGGATCCCATGGCGAGGCCGGCTTGCACTCCGACGTACGTCGCGATGCTGGCATCGACGCGGGCGAGCTCGAGAGACACCCATCCTCGGAACTCAGCTGAGTTTTCGAAGGGTGCGGTTTCCGGCCAGGAGAGGCCAATGATGCCTGTCTTCGCTAAGCCCTGGACAATCTCGTGAGGAAACTCTGCCTTCTCCCACAAATCGTCAAGCCGCGGTCGCACCGTTTGGAGATAGTCGCGCAATCCAACGATGAGCTCTTGTTCCGGCGCCGAGAGGTGGCTTTCCAGCGCAAAGAAATCGCCGGGGTGAATGGGTAACGACACTGCTGAACTCCTGACCTTTTTCGTCACAATACCTCGTTTGGGTTCACGAGCGGGAGGGGCGGGACTTGATAGCGTGGCACACGGCAGCGAAGGAGAGTGCATGTTCGTCGAAATCGACAACACGCCGCGCGATTACGCGTGGGGCTCTGTGAACGCCATCGCTGAGCTGTTGGGCCGCCCGGCCAGTGGTCGTCCCGAAGCCGAACTGTGGTTCGGGTCACACCCGATGTCTCCCTCGAAGATTGTCGACCCGGCTTCGGTCGACGGCGCGAGCAATCTCGCAGAATTCTTGGCTACAAATCCACAACTCACCGGCGTGCACCCTGCTGGCGACGAGGTCGCACGACTGCCGTTTCTACTGAAGATCCTCGCCGCCCAGACCGCACTCTCAATCCAGGTTCATCCGTCGATGGAGCAGGCGCGCGCAGGTTTCGAGAGAGAAAACGCCGCTGGAATTGCAATGGATGCCCCGGCGCGCAACTACCGCGATGCGTCTCACAAGCCCGAACTCATTTTTTGCGTGAGCCCGACCTTCGACGCATTGTGCGGGTTCCGCCCGATTGCGAGTTCGATTGCCTCGTTGCGCGAATTCATTGATGAAGCTGCACTGACGGGCATTCCCTCTCATCGACTCACTCAACTCATCTCGACGCTTGAATCTTCAGGGCACGACGTTCGGGCAGCGGTCGAGTTTGCGCTCGCAGGTGATCCGAACGCGGTCTCGGAGCTGGTCGCGCAGCTCGCCGACATCGCCACGGGGGCCACTCCAACCAGCCCCATCGCTCGCGACGCATCCACCGTCCGGATGCTGCACGAGCAGTACCCGGGCGACCCCGGCCTCGTGGTCGCTTTTCTCATGAACCGCCTGACCCTGGTCGAGGGGCAAGCATTGTTCGTTCCACACGGCGTCTTGCATGCCTATCTGCACGGGCTCGGAATCGAAATCATGGCGGCAAGTGACAATGTTCTTCGTGGCGGGCTCACGTCAAAGCACGTCGATGTGTCCGAGCTCATGAGCGTGGGACACTTCGGTCCGAGCGAGCCGACCATAGTGGTGCCGGAGGCAATAAGCACGGGTGTCCACCGCTTCGCGCCCGGCGTCTCCGAATTTGAACTGTTGCACGTCACGGTTTCCGAGGCGAAACCACTCGCAGGGCTTGATTTGTATGGGCCTGCCATCGTGTTGTGCACGGCGGGGCAGGCAACGATCACCGGGCTCCACGCCGCGATGGAGATTCGTCAGGGTCACGCGTGGTTTGTCACGCCGGACGAGCAGAAACTGACCTTGGCTGGCAATGCTCAGCTTTTCGTTGCCAAAATGGGCCGTTAGGTACCAAAACTGGGTGAAACCCCACGTGAACTTGAAACTTTTTACATCTCGACTTGACGAACACCGAATCACACCGGTGTAATTAGTGAAACGCACCGGCGCTCCGGTGTGTCGCGAGAAGAGATTTGATTGGTTGTGCACTATGTCCACTGGATATCGTCGAGAAGTTCCCGATAACTGGGCCGTAGACCCGATTAACCTTGGCCTCCCCGGAATCCGTCGCATCGATGATGACGTCGACGACAATCCACTGGCCTGGCAAGCAGATGCGCTGTGTGCCCAGACGGACCCCGAGTCCTTCTTCCCCGAAAAGGGTGGGTCGACTCGAGATGCAAAGCGAATTTGCGAATCGTGTGAAGTTGCCGGTCAGTGCCTTGAGTACGCTCTCGCGAACGATGAGCGCTTCGGCATCTGGGGCGGCTTGAGCGAACGCGAACGCCGCCGGCTGCGTCGCCGCGCCTAACTAGTGCGTGTCATCGCGATAGTCGTCGCCCGAAGCGGGGGCGATCATCTCGCGACCACTATTGCGGCGCTTGCCGCACAAACGCGTCCCATCGACGTATTGATTGCGGTCGACAACGGGTCACGAGGTTCCGCACGAAGTCAGCTAGAAGCGGCGCGACCCGCGCACATCGTGTCGACGGGCGGCACGGTTCCGTTTGGGGAAGCCATAGAGATGGCAGCTCGTATTGCCGCGGCAAACCCGACGGGTGACGACTGCCTGTGGCTCCTCGGGCAAGACAGCGCACCTTTGCCACACGCACTTGAAAACCTCGTAGGCGCACTCGAAGTATCGCGCTCTGCTGTTGTGGTGGGTCCGAAACAATACGACGCTGCGCAATTCGAGCCGGGATCTCCGGGGACCATTGTTGAATTTGGTCAGTCGCTGTCGCCCCGAGGCCACACGGTTTCGCTCGTAGACAACGAACTCGATCAGGGGCAGTACGACACCATGAGCGACGTGCTCGCGGTCGGCGCCAACGGAATGTTGGTTCGCGAATCGGCCTGGCGCACGCTGGGTGGCTTCGATTCAAGTCTGCCTGTTGTTGACGATGCGCTTGATTTCTGCGTTCGCGCTCGATTGGCTGGAAACCTTGTTCAGGTCGTTCCGTCCGCGGCCGTGATGACTCACGGTGATGGCGTCACATCGCTGCCTCGAATAACCCGTGAACGTGATCGTCGACGCGAGTTTCGTCAAGCGCGCCGGGCTGAGCTATATCGCCGGATGGTTTACGGGAGAGGCCTCAGGCCCTTTTTCCTGTGGTTGATGCTCGTGCCTTGGGCTATCGTGCGCACATTCGGGCAGATGCTCGCCAAGCGCCCGGGGCTTGTCGGGGCGGAGTTATCATCCGCCATCGCCGTCGCTTTCTCCCTCGGGTCCATCGGTCGGTCACGGGCGCGACTTCGTCGGCAACGCACGGCCCCGTGGGCATCGCTCGCGGGCGTTCGCATGTCGGGTGGGGAGGTTCGCCGTCGCGCGAGCCTCAGTCGGGAAGCGGCGCGCATCCGGCAACACGGTGAAAAGCGCCCGATGTATTTCCTTGCCGGAGGTGGGGCCTGGACCGTCGTCGCTCTGTCTGTGATTTCTTTCGGCATTTTGTTCCCACTCGTTGGTGCGAGTGCGATTTCGGGCGGCGCGTTGCTTCCTGTCGGTTATTCGCTCAGTGAGATGTGGTCACTCGTTGGCTTTGGCTGGCGACCCGGGTCGGTAGGACTCATTGCACCCGCTGACCCGTTCACGTTGGTCATCGCCCTGCTG
>JBFYOK010000053.1:0-3018 GCA_041303845.1 Microbacteriaceae bacterium
GAGACCTGTCGGCGAACGAGAGATACGTGTCGAGAACCTGCGGGTAGGCGGGCGTAGATTCGACGACGGCACGCACCACAAGCAGACCAACGGAGACGTTGCCGTTTTCGTCTGCAACCGAATAGCGATACGTCAACACACTCGGAGTTTCGGGGGCGCGAACCGTGATGAGGTTGCCCTCAACGCGTTGCAGCGCCGCCGCCGCGGCAACGAAGGGTTCGGTACCCGACTTCGAATCGGGAATCACGCTGTCCGGCTCGAGGGTCAACCCTTTGCCCACGGTGTCGATGTCATTAGCGGTGGGATCAAGCGTCACGTCTTTGTCAGAACCGGCGGTCACATCCACATAGTCCGTCGACGTGATTGGTCCAGGTTCAGCAACGGTGGTCAAGATGCCCACGCGCACGGTTCCCGTCGTCGACCCGCCTCGAGCGTCGCGCACCGAATAGGTAAAGGAATCTTGGCCGCTCGCGGTTGCCTGGCTCGTGTACGTAATCGTCTGTCCGCTGCCCGAGACCGCAGCGAATCCGCTGGTCGGTGTGCCGACCGCGGTCAGCCATACGGCATCGCCATCGGGGTCGAGTTCGGTGAGCGGCACGGGAATCTCGACCGAAGAACCCGGCTCGGCGCGTGCGAATAGCGTCGTGGCGAGCGGAGGCTTGTTGCCGTCGGCACCCAGCACGGTCAGCGTGAGCACGGCCGTTGAGCTGAGCGAAGGATTCCCCACGACACTTGTGGAATACGCACACCGATAGATTCCCGGCTGATTCGGCGCGAGCACGCGCAACAGGTTTTCGGAAGCGAAGACCAGATTGCCCGCACAGTCTGCGTTGATTGACGCCGGGTCAACCGTGAGGATCGAGCCCGTCGCACCGAGGTCGTTGGCGAGAACATCCACGTCGATTTGTGCACCGACGCGAACCGAGGCGGAATCATCGACCGCAATAGGCGGCTGATTCACCGGGGTTGGAAGCAGGTACACGACGGCCTGACCTGTCGTCGTGAACGAGCTGTCGGTCGTGCCATCACTGAGTGACACATCGATTGTTCCGATGCGTCCGGGCAGCCCGTCGGCCGTCGCTCCGCGAACGCGCATTCGCGCTGCGTCGACCACATCAACAAAGAGGCTCGCGCCAACGGCCGGTGTTGCCAACGTCGAGTCGAGCATGAGCACTCGGCCCTCTGGGTTCAGTGCAGCCGAGAAGATGTCGACGAGTTGGTCGGTTCCCGGAGTGAGGAAGATGCTGATCGGCGCGATGGCCAACGGTCGACTTGCCGGCGGCGACACGATGACCCGCACGGTCGTCGCTTGAGTTTGCACCCCATCGGTCACCGTGACGGCCACGTCGAAATCGCCACTTTGTGCACTTGAGACCGTGAAGGCGGTCGGTGAAACGAGCGTCGCACGAGCGGGCGACGCACTCGGCAGGGCTGCGGTCACGAGGGTCGCGGGTCGCGCACCCCCACTGATGTGTGGCGCGACGTCAATCGTGACCGGCTCGCCCGCGGCCGTCACCACGGCAAACGGCGTGACGACCAACTCCGGGTTCGGAGTCACCGTGATGTTCAACGCGCGGGTTGTTGTCACCCCGAGCGTGTCGGAGATTCGGACGGTCACCGTGACGACTTCGGTGCCGACGAGTGATGCGTCGGCATGCTGGTAGACCAGCCGACCCGTCGGTGAAACGTTCGCGTGACCGTTTCCGGATTCGACAGAGGCGCCCGCGGCGAACACCCGGTCACCCTCACCGTCGACCCACCCGTTCAGGATGTTCAGATCGACCGTGCCACCGGGGGCGACACTCGGGCTAGGCCACGGAAGCACACAACTCGCCTCGAAATCGGAACACCACTGCGGGGCAGAATTCTCGCCGTCGGGCACAACGCGCAGGGTCACCCGAGCAGGCTCCGAGAGCAGTCCGTCGGCGGTCGTGCCATCACTCACTCGGTATTCGAAGCTTGTGGTGCCCTGCGCGCCGGCGGGGACTGTAAAGACAATCTGTTGCGACTGATCAATCAGCGCAACCGAACCGAACCCAGGTTGCGCGAGCGAACCGGGGTCGATTATCAGAACGTCGCCGTTTGCGTCGTAATCATTGAGCATCACCGGCAGTGCCACTCTCGAACCTGCACGAACCCCGAACGCATCTGGCTCGGCAACCGGCGGGCGCGGTTGGGTGACATTCGCGGTGTCCGCTGAATCCGTCTCCGTCGTCAGATCGCTTGCCAGCAAACTCCAGTCTTGCGAGCCTGTGACCAGGGTTCCAGTCGGCAATGTCCACGCCCAGCCACTCGACGTGTCGTTCAGCACGGCGCGTGAACCTGAGACATAGATCACCGGATGCGGGTCGGACTCGAGCCGTGCGCCGGCATACCCGAGCGGCCGCGTTTCGCCGGTGAGCGCATCCACCGCCATGCCACCAGCGGTACCGGTGCTCAGCCACGCGGCCATCACTGTGGAGCCGACCTGCGCAGGTTGAGCCGCAACACCCTGAGCCGGTGACGTTGCCGTCGGCTCGCCTGAAGCCAGGTCAACGGTCACGAGCACGTCCGCCTGGGCAATCACAACCACGTCGTCAATGCTTGTTGCCGACTGAAGAATCGCACCGACGTTCAGCCCAGCATCAATGACTATCGGATCAGCGCGACCTTGAACCCACAGGCGCTGGTCAACCGGATCGAGTAACGACCACTGGTTAGCCGACCACGTCATCTGCAACGGATGCTCAGAGTCCGGCGCCGGCGACAGCGCTACCTGCTCACCGGTGAGTGCCCACGTGCTCGTGTAAAAAATGCGCACCAGCGCATCGGTGGGTGAATACATGGCCAGCTTGCCGTTTTGGCTCAACGCCATGGCGGCGACCGCTGTGCCATTCGTCTCATCCGTTGGCGTCGAAGCGTCGTCGCCTGTCGGATTCGCCGTGGGTCCGGTTGTCAGGCTGACTTGCCGGGCTTCGCTGTCGAAGGCACCCGCCCACACCGACCCGCCCGTCGCGAGATAGGCAACCGTCGTGTCGT
>JBFYOK010000054.1:0-7460 GCA_041303845.1 Microbacteriaceae bacterium
GATGTGAGCGGTTACCGTGCAGAACGGAGCAGACTGGGCATGCCTGACAACGAGAGAACTCCGGGTCGCGTGCGTGGTGCGCGTGTGCGCTCGCACTTCAGTAGGCGTCGAACGTCAGCCAGAAAATCCAGGTCTGGCCACTCTTGCCAAACTGAAGTCAAGAGCCCAGAGTCAAGTCTTGCCAATCCGAATCCCATGACGTCGGCGCTGGCACCCAATGCAACGAGCTGTGCGTCTGCGCCCGCCCCGGAGGGCAGTCTCGGCTGAAAATGCGAAATGACCGCGGCTTGGGCAACATTCGAAGCCTCGCTCGTTCCGCCGAGTTGGGCCATCATCTCGTTGGCCTCCACTGCGCTATCTGCGGTGAAACAGTTGCCGGGTGTCGATGGATGCACGAGGCCGTCATCATGCGCGAGCGCCGCTACTGCAGCCGCCGTCAAATCTACGCGGCGAATTTCATCATCCGAAAGAAGGGCCGCTCCAAGCACAAAGGTTCGACACCCATGGTTCAAGAGGGGCAAACCCTGTCGATCTACGACGCGCTTGCGTTGAGTCTTCAGCACGGCGGTAAGTTCGTCGCGCGCGAGCTCCATTCGTGAGGCCTGACCTGCGGATTCGGCCCGTGTCGGCCGCTTTCTGCGAAATCTTTCGCGACCTGCCTGGGCGAGTCCTTGGGCAGACAGTGCAAGTGCTTGGGGAATTGTGAGCCGCCCGCCCGTCTGGGTGAGCCATTCGACCGTACCGATTTCACAAGACCGACTGTCTTCGACCATGCCGCCAACTCCCGCCTGTGCGCCAGAGAATTCTTGGCGTCGACGCAACGATAACCAAGAAAACGGCAGGGCTGCGAAATTTTGTGCGTTCTGATTTATGTGAATTTCACGGTCGCTGTAACTGCTGATAATGTTGTCGAGGTTTGAAGCGCGCTTCTTCCAATCGCACCTCTAGCTCAATCGGCAGAGCAACTGACTCTTAATCAGTGGGTTCCGGGTTCAAGTCCCGGGGGGTGCACCACAAACTAAACCCAATCCGCGTTATGACCCGCTGTGCAGGGATGCTCTCTAAGCGGCGACTAAGTTCGGTCCGAAAAGCCGAGCGGTACGCACCAAATGTTTGGGACGATTATCTGGTATAAAACTAGGTATGAATATTAAATCCCTTGTAACTTGGGGCCCCGTGGGCAAGGTAGCTAAAGTGCTGCTCGTTGCGGTGCTTCTGGTGACTGCATCTCCGCTGGGGATCGCGTCGTCAGCTTCGGCCAATGGTGTCGCACATACCCTGCCGGCTAATGACAGACTGTATCTTTTGTCGTGCGATGACACTTCGGCCGTAGGTTCGACTGGTTTGTACAGTGTCGATTCCTCTACGGGGTTCCTGACTTTGATTCGAAGTTTTCCGAATATCGACCTCGGAATTGGCGCCGGCCAACTTTCATGCTGGCAGCCTGGTTTCTACAATCCAGATGACGGATACTTCTACGCAAGTAACTTCCAGCGGGACACAAAGGTTTACAAGATTAAGGCTGACACCGGTGATATGGAACTGGTCGTGGACTTTGGCGGAGACGGTAACGTCGGCTTCAATTCCGTGGGAAGCCTCGCCCTTTCACCTTCGGGAACCGTATACGCATCTGATGGCGACGAGCTCTACGTTCTTGACTTTTCTCAAAACCCACCAACACGAACGTTCGTTGCAGAATTTCAAGACCTTAACGCGAACTCCGTAGAAGCTGACGGTGCTTTTGCTTTCGCTCCTGATGGAAAGCTTTACGGCACTGGGGTTTACGAAAACGAAAACGAAGACGAAGTTCTGGGTTGGTTTGAATTCAATCCTCAAACCGCACTAGCTACCCTCATCGTGACAAACGAAGAAGTTCTCGACAAAGAGTCCGCATCTTTCGATTCATCCGGCGCTGCTTGGTACATCGAACGAATTGACGGTCGGATTGGCGTGGCTCTGGGATCTCTTCGGACATATCCCACCTTCAGCCCGGGTGTGAGCAGTGAATTCACTTTCAGGCTGAATGACGCTAATGGCGACATGGTTCATTCTCAGTCCCTGATTGTCATTCCCGGTGACGACGACAATCCCGATGAAGAGGTTATTGAATATGACCTCGTTCTCGACGCGGTTGTGGGAGACCAGAGTTCGGGTGCAACCACTACCTATTCGGCCCAAGGGCTCAAGTCTGGAAGTGATTGGGAGTTGGTCCTTCGTTCAACACCTCAAATCATTGCGTCGGGTGTTGTAACCGATACAGGCATCATCGGAGGAGAAGCAATTATTCCGGATGGGCTGGAACCGGGTTGGCATAGCATCACGCTGACCGGGACTGACATCAATGATCAGGGTGTGGAATCCGTCGTGTGGTTCAAGATTGACGCCGCTGGAATCATCACGGAGATTAGTGTTGCCCAGCCAAAGCTTGCATCAACAGGTGCAGACATTCAACCTCTCATCGCATCCGGCTTGCTTGCCTTGATTGCAGGAGCGGGGCTTCTGGCGTTTGGTAGACGCAAGCGCAGTGCATAAGGACCCAACCGTGAGTGAACCCCCAGAATTTCTGGGGGTTCACTCATTCAAGTAGGCGGGCACGACTGGCCCGTTATCAGGGGGTTCCGGTTTCACGTCCCGTGGGGTGAACGAAGCCCCTATCCTCCACGACCGGGGCTTTTTAACTTTCGGGCACGTCTCGTTGTTGCACAGACCAGTTTGCCTTGTTGCATCACAAACGAAGTGGCCTGCACCGGTTAAGGGTGCAGGCCACTTCGTGGTGAGACATTGAACGCTCTAGCCACGAACCTTACGAGTGATTCGTCGTGAGTAAATCATGATCGCACCGACAGACATCGCCGTGACCACTAGCGTGAAGGGAAGGGCCGAGGAGAATCCGGTGGCGGGCAAGCTGGATTCGGGTTGCGCCGGAGTTTCGTCGGAGCCCGGGACACTGAGCGGAATCGTTGCCACGTCGCCAGAGGCTGGGTCTGCCCCATACGCATTGAGAAGCAGGTCATATTCACCCACTGCTCCCGAAGTGTATGTGTCCGCCGCGAAGGTGAACCGGAACATCGTTCCCGCTGCAATCGTTCCACCCCAGCCGATGTAATAATTTGGGCCGTCCTGAACGTTGACCATTGAATCCGTCATGTCAGTCCACACACCGCTGGGTTCTTTGTATTCAGCCTTCGTAATCCCACACGCGGGGAATAGTCCGTAAACAAAACTGCAGGATGGCTCTATCGCCCAGCCGCCCGAAGACTCACCAGTCGGGTAGACACCGATCAGAAAATTGTTGAGGTCGGCAGCACTCGTTCCGGAAGTTGTCTCGACAACAAGTTCCGGTGTCAGAGTTGACGCGTCAAAAGTCGTCACCGAGCTCGTTCCAGTGAGAACAGCGGCGTGGGCGGGCATGGCCGAGAAAAGCATGCCGGACAGAACAACGATGGCAGAAACGGCAACCTTGGCGACTGCTTTTGTTTTGCCGATGTGAGGGGTTAAATTTCGCATACCTAAATGTAGCATCTAGTCACGACTGACCCGTTATCAGTGGTTTCCCGATTCACGTACCGTGGGATGCACCAACTGAGCGTGGCTCATTTGAGAGACTTGACGCGTGCACATTAACCTGCGGACCGACTACGCGTTGCGCGCCGTGTTGGAGGTCGCCGCTCGGATGAACAAGGTGCGCCCGGCAACCCGGGATGACGTCTCTGAAGCACAAGGTATTCCTCCGCGGTATTTGGCCACCATTCTGAATGAACTTCGTCGCGCAGGCTTGGTAACCGCATCCCGTGGCCCGGACGGGGGATACCGCCTTGCCAAGGACCCAACTTCGATCACTCTCGCCGACGTCATTCGGGCAGTCGATGGTCCGTTGACCCAGGTGGGCGGGGTTCGCCCAGAGAATCTCGAGTATTCCGGTTCTTCAGTCAACTTGGGCAACGTCTGGCTTGAGCTGCGAGCCGCCGAGCGCAAGCTTTTGGAGACAACCACACTCCGTGACCTTCTTCCAAAGGAAGCGTGAAGTCCCGCGAGGCATCTGTCCGATCAGTCAAGACCTATTTATCGCATAAACGGTAGTAAATATGTAGTATTAACGCGTGTGGATTCTCTTGCTTGTGTCTGTTGCAGGTTTTCTGGCCCAGCTCATCGACGGTTCTATGGGCATGGCCTTCGGAGTTTCGGCGACCAGCCTGCTGCTGCTCCTCGCGTATAGCCCGGCTGCTGCCTCTGCGATTGTTCACTTGGCTGAGGTAGCGACGGCAGCTGTCTCTGGCGTCTCGCACATCAAGTTCGGGAATGTGCACTGGCCTACACTGGCGAAAATCGCCATCCCTGGATCCATCGGTGCGTTTATCGGCGCGATGCTCTTGAGCAACCTGGACCTCAGTGCGGCTCGGCCGTGGACATCCGCAATTTTGCTCGTGCTCGGCGTTGTGATCATCGCGAGGTTCATTAAGGCGCGTAAGCAGATGCCGGCGCGGGATGGTCGCAAGAGATGGCTGGTTCCGCTCGGGCTCGTGGGTGGATTCGTTGATGCCACGGGCGGTGGAGGTTGGGGGCCAGTGGTCACGACCTCGTTGACCGTGTCCAGCGTCTTGCAACCGCGCAAAGCAGTCGGCACGACGAACGCGGCGGAGTTCGCCGTGGCGCTCAGCGCGAGCATCGGGTTTCTCATCGGCCTCGGCGCAAGCGCAATCCAATGGGACGCGGTTATCGCCCTCATCATCGGCGGGGTTCTGGCAGCGCCGGTGGCTGCCTGGATTGTGACCAAAGTGCCTCAGCAAATTTTGGGGCTCGTGGTCGGATTCTTTATTGTCTTTCTCAATGTTCGGCAGCTCTCGCTCTCGCTTGATCTTTCGAGTGCAGTCATGGGCGCGCTTCTCGGGCTCATCTTTGTCGGCGGGCTTGTCACGGTTCTGACTATTGCGAAACGAAGCAAGGCAAAACCCGCACCGTCTGCGGGTTAACGACAGCGGGTGGGATGCGTTGCGCATCCCACCCGCTTATTCGTTAGCTTTCGGTGCTAGCTCACAACCTTGTTGTGACCCGTTACCGGCTGAGCCTCGTCGAAGCCTGCAACCTTACGGCGGAAGAAGCGCGTAATGAAGATCAGGTAGACGAGTCCGATGGCAGCCCAGATCAGACCACCGATGATTGCCGTGTCTTCCAAGTTGACCCAGAGGATCACGGTCGACGCGACACCGAGCAGCGGCAGAACCACGAACTTCAGGAAGTCACCCGGCGAACGCCAGCGCCCCTGACGCACGGCGAACCATGCGAACACCGACAGGTTTACGAAGGTGAACGCAATCAGAGCACCGAAGCTGATGAACTGCACGATGATGTCGAGGCTGAACGAAGCTCCGAGGAGACATACGAGACCGGCCAGGATGATGTTGAAGGTCGGCGTGCTCGTCTTCGGGTTGACGTATCCGAACAGCTTCTTGGGCAAAACGTTGTTGCGGCCCATGACGAGCAACATACGAGCAACGGAAGCCTGCGACGCGAGGAGCGACGCAATCGTTGCAGCGAAGCCAGCGGCAGTAAGAACGATCTTCATCGTCTGTCCACCAACGAGCTCACCAATGATCGGCAGCGTCGAGTCATCAAGATACTGACGGTCACCGTTCGGGTCGAACGCCATGTAGTCGGGGAAACGAGCCTGCGTGAAGTAGGCCGTGACGATGAAGATCGCACCACCGATGAGCACGGTCAGCATGATTGCGCGGGGCACAACCTTCGGCGTGCGAGCCTCTTCGACGTACATCGTCACTGCATCGAATCCAATGAACGAGAAGCAGACGATTGTCGCACCGGTCAGAATGAGCGCAATGTCGACGTTGTCGTTGAAGAACGGAGCGGCCGTCACGAGTGTGCCTTCGCCCTCACCCTGCATGAGCTGAGCCGCCGTCATGACGACGAACACAATCATGGCGACGAGTGCGATAACCAAAAGGATGGTGTTGACGCTCGAGGTGCCACGCATCGTCAGGTAGATGATTGCCGTGCAAACCACGGTGAAGACAACAACCCAGATCCAGCTCGGAACGTCGGGGAAGAACGACTCCATGTAGGCGCGCACGATGACGATGTTCACCAGTGGCAACAGGATGTAGTCCATCATCGATGTCCAACCGACCATGAAGCCGAGGTTGGGGTGCATCGACTCTTTGGTATAGGTATAGGCAGAACCGGCACTCGGGAACTGCCCCGACATGCGACCGTAGCTGATCGCAGTGAAGACCATCACGATCAACGCGGCGAGATACGCAAGCGGAACGAGGTTGCTCGTTTCTTCGGCAACGTATCCGAATGTGTCAAAGACAACAGTCGGGGTCATGTACCCGAGGCCGAGGGCGACAATGGCCCACATTCCCAGGTTTCGTTTCAGTGTCGCCTTTACAGGCATTGGTGATTCAGGCATCATCACTCTCTTCTTTGAGGGGCAATTAGCGAGAGTCTATTGTGATTTTGATGCGAGCGGATACCCCTACGCGACGTCCCCGATTGGGATGAGAACTTCGTTGCGACGCATGAAAGGAAGTGTCCACGGTGGGTCGTAGCGCGCCCACATCGGCTTGCCCGAAACGGTCAAGCCGTCGCGAGCGAGATCAGACGAGAGTTGCTCCGCGTTCTCGCGAAACTTTGCGTCGGTCCAGCGACCGATGTAGGTGCGAGCGGCCATGGTGCGCGCATCCACCACTTCGGTTTTGACCACTGAATTGCGCGGCACGGGAATGCTCGCCGGGTCGACGTCGGCCGGCAAAACGAAACTGACGACGTGCGTCGACGTAGATGCCGACTCCTGCAAAACCGGTGACGTCATGGCCATGCGCTCACTCGACATGTTGTCTCCGCTGATGTAACGCACGAGGGGGCCGAACCCTGCGTTGCCCGCGCGCTCGGCGTCGCCGGTCACGGTGACCCGCACGAGAATCGCTCGGTCGTAGTGGCGCAGTTCATAACCATCGCGTTTCGCGGTCACGGTGTACGGCATCTGTTCGGTCATGTGTTCAGCGTACGGGTGCAACCTGTGAGGGTTTTCGGCAGCAAAGACTTGCCCTGCGGTGCAGTTAGCGTCACAGTTGGATGCATCACCCGCGGTCTGGGTGAACCGTATTCAATCGTCTGTGAGTCACAGTGAGTCGTCCGGCCATTCGCGTCGCCATCGTTGAGGATCAACCGCTGATGTTGAACCTGCTGGAAACCGCGCTCAATCGTGATCCGGAGCTCGAGGTCGTATTTACAGCGGCAACAGTGGCGGATGCCCGAGCAAAGTTTGAGACGCATGACGTCGACGTTGCTGTGCTCGACATCGACTTGCCCGACGGCAACGGAGTGGGGCTCGGTGTAGCACTCAGCCGAGAGGTGCCAAGCCCGGGCATTGTCTTGCTGTCGTCGAACGACATGCTCGAGCTGTTCTTGGGTCTTCCCGATGAGGTGCGCGAAAGCTGGAG
>JBFYOK010000055.1:0-6872 GCA_041303845.1 Microbacteriaceae bacterium
CCTGAGGACCCTCGGGATACCGCCCCTTGCGCAAGCCGTTTCCGATGCCATCAAGCAACTTGACGAGATCTTCAATGATCACGGCCATGTCATCGGCACCCTTGCGGTTCATCTTGGACAATGGGGTCGGAGATTCGAGAACGCGCACCGAAAGCGCCTGCGCACCACGCTTGCCGTCGGCAATTCCGAACTCAAGGCGTGTACCCGGGCGCACGCGAACACCGTCGGGAAGGGCGCTGGCGTGCAAGAACACTTCGTCGCCTTCATCAGAAGAAATGAAGCCGAAGCCCTTCTCGTCGTCATAGAACTTGACTTTGCCGGTTGGCATGATGCTCCTTGAAGTTAAACGGTGTTTCGTCGAGTCTACCGGCGTGGGAAGACGGGCTCTCCGGGGAGCGTATTCTGGAGGGATGCCCGACGACACATACGAACCATCTCGCGCCGAACGACTCCTGGTCACATTGACAGCCGCCTGTATCGGGCTGTCGGTCTTGTGCTTCATCGCGATTGTCGTGGTCACGGGGGTAATGCGCATCCCTGGTGAGGGCGCACTCTGGAACATCGTCGTCACCTTGCCCCTCATCGGGCTTCCCTTCGGGTTCGCGCTTTTTGCGGCTCTTCTCGTGGTCAACTTCATGCGCCGTCGTCGCCATAACAGTGATCGCGCCTGAGTTGCCATCGACATCGTCTGCTCTCCGCCTGGCGCGGGATCTCAAGTCTCGAAACAAACAAGAGCTCATCGAGTTGCTCGGCGCCCGCTCCTTTAGCGCTCCCACAGTGCGTGATTTCTTTGACCTTGCCGATGCGTTGCTCGCTGACTCCAGCATCATGGACGCCCTCGCTCTCGTGCCGCGAACGACCCTCGTTCGTCTCGCCTCGGCCGACCTCGTCCCACAAGACGGGCTTCTGGTACGACTCGGTCTCGCGATTGCGTTACCCGATGGCACCCTCGAACCGATGGACGAAGTGACTCAAGCAGCGCGCGCGCTGTGCGAGAGCAAACAGATTTCGGCCACAGACCAGCCGCCGCCTGACTCAACCAAAACAGGTTCGGCAACATCGAACGACATCTCTGAGCAGCCGATTCTTGAACAAGCGGGCATCGAGCGAGGCCTGACTCTCGCCACGGCTCTCGACGAACTCCTGACCAACATCTCCAGCCGACCCGCTCGTCGCATGAACACTGGCACGCTAGCGGCGACCGATGCCACACGCCTCAGCCTGACGATTGAGCACACCGGATTGCCCATCATGAGTGCGATTGAACTGACCCAGCACTCGGGGCTACTCGCTTTAGTTGACGGCTGGTGGATGCCCTCGCCAGACATGGAGACATGGCGGGCAGGTGCCCCGGCTCAACGCTGGGTCGATCTTGCATTCGGTTGGCGAAGCGCGCTTGATTCCCGAGTCGTGGAGATTCTCTTCGCACGTTCAGGCTGGGGCGAGAGCCTCGACGCCTATATCCGCTGGCTATTCCCCGTCGGTGCTCAGTGGATTATCGACCTCACCGTGCGCGCCATTGCTGACGCCGAACACCTCGGACTGTGCATCGGCGGTGCCCGCCAGCCGATTACGGCAGCGATTCTTGAGAATGACTCGCCTGCGTCACGAGAACTCGTGCTCGCCCGTGCGACCAAGGCGCTCCCGGATCCGGTCGAAGTCGTATACGTGCAAAACGACTTGACGATTGTGGCACCCGGCATGCTTCGTCCCGAGGCGGAGCAACTTCTGCGTCGCATCTGCGACGTGGAGCACTCTGGTTTGGCATCCACATTCAGATTGAACGCAACGCGCATCACGACAGCAATCGCAAACGGGATGACGTCGGGCGAGATCATCGATCAGCTTCAAGGCTTGTCGGCCACGCCACTGCCGCAGCCCGTTGTTTATCTCATCGAAGATACGGGCGCTCGATTCGGTGGTGTGCGAGTTCGCCCATGGGGAACCGGCGCCCTCGTCACGGCACGTGACGAAGCGCTTCTCGATTTGCTCATTGCCGATTCTGCTCTGGCTTCCCTGGCATGGGCGCGAGTGTCCGAGACCACCGCCTCAACGCGCCAGGACCCGATGACCACCCAAGAGTTGCTCGTGTCACAAAAGCATCCGGCTGTGCTCGAAGACGATGACGGTCGTCTCGTTGTCACTCGTCCGGCGATGGCACTGCCGATTACCTCTCGTGCGCCGGCCGTGCCCGTTCTGCACGCGTTCGTCGATCGGCTCATTGCGTCCACCGCGACCGACACAGGCAGCATCAGCAACCTCGACGACGCCGTCGCGTGGCGGGAACGTCAGATTTCGGTGGCGATTCGAGAGAAGTCGTCGCTCGAGGTCACATTCGACATGCCGGATGGTTCGAGCAAGTCGTTGACGATCATCCCGCTGTCATTAGCCAATGGACGACTTCGGGCCAAGGACATGGTGACCGAGGTTGAACGAACGTTGCCGATGGCCAGCATCTCCGGCCTGGTAACTCCGGTAGCGTAGGAAAACTATGCCCGAAGGTCCACTTATCGTTCAGAGCGACCGAACTGTGTTGCTCGAGGTCGCTCATCCGAGCGCATCGGATGCCCGTCATGAACTTGCGGTATTCGCCGAACTCGAGCGCGCTCCAGAACACATTCACACCTACCGGATCACGCGACTCGGACTGTGGAACGCGCGCGCAGCCGGACACACCGCCGATGAGATTCTCGGCACCCTCGAGCGCTATTCGAAGTTCGCCGTGCCAGCCACGGTGTCCATCGATATCGCAGAGACCATGAATCGTTACGGGCGACTGACGATCGAGCGGGATGCGGAGGGAAACCTCTTGCTCGCCGGGAGCGACGTGGCCGTGCTCGCCGAAGTGGCGAAATCGAAGAAGACCTCCGAGCTACTTTCCCCACGGCCGGATGGCGCGTATGACGTCGTGCCGTGGGCGCGCGGACAACTCAAGCAGGAGCTGCTCAAGCTCGGCTGGCCTGCCGAAGACAAAGCCGGTTTTCGAGATGGAGCTCCGTTCGATATCGAACTCAAGACCGATGGCTGGTCGCTCCGCCACTACCAAGAGAAGGCGGTCGACAACTTTCTTGCCGGTGGTTCCGGAGTTGTCGTTCTCCCGTGTGGAGCCGGAAAGACGCTCGTTGGTGCAGCCACAATGGCCCGCACAGACACCGACACGCTCATCCTCGTCACGAACACCGTGTCTGCTCGACAGTGGCGTGACGAGTTGCTCGCACGCACATCGTTGACGGCAGACGACATCGGCGAGTACTCCGGTCAGACAAAAGAAATCAAGCACGTCACCATCGCGACGTATCAGATCCTTACTGCCAAGCGTGGCGGTGAATTCGCTCACTTGTCGTTGCTCGACGCGAAGGACTGGGGACTCGTCATCTACGACGAGGTTCACCTCTTGCCAGCTCCGGTCTTCAAGCTCACCGCCGAACTCCAGGCGCGCCGGCGTCTCGGTCTCACTGCGACGCTCGTTCGTGAAGACGGACGCGAATCGGATGTATTCAGCCTGATCGGACCGAAGCGTTTCGACGCACCGTGGAAAGAGATAGAAGCTGAGGGCTTCATTTCGCCGGCGGTGTGCAAAGAGATTCGTATCGATTTACCGCAGGATGAACGGCTCCGCTACGCCGCAGCGAGCGACTCTGACCGCTACCGCATGGCTGCATCGAGCCCAGAGAAACTCGCTGTTGTGAAGCACCTGATTGCCGACCATCCGCAAGACCAGATCCTGGTCATCGGCCAGTATCTCGACCAGCTGGCCGAACTCGGTGCCGCTCTCGATGTTCCCGAGATCACGGGGGCCACCCCAGTCGACGAGCGAGAGAAACTCTTTGGCGCGTTTCGCTCGGGCGACATTCGCGTGCTCGTCGTCAGCAAAGTGGCAAACTTCTCGGTCGATCTACCTGAGGCGAGTGTTGCGATTCAGGTTTCTGGTGCGTTTGGATCCCGACAGGAAGAAGCTCAGCGGCTTGGCCGCTTGCTGCGACCGAAGAAATCAGGTCGAACTGCCACGTTCTACACGCTCGTCGCACGCGACACCATTGACCAGGATTACGCATTGAATCGCCAGCGCTTTCTGACCGAACAGGGCTACGCGTACGAGATTGTGGACGCCCACTCGCTCTAGACAAAGCTTCAGGTTATTTTTGCTGACTCCCAGACAGCACTCAGGTAACGCCAAGTATCGTCGGGGTTATGGAAGGTCCAAAAATCCTCGTAGTTGACGACGAACCCAACATTCGCGACTTGCTCACCACAAGTCTTCGGTTTGCCGGGTTCCGCGTGCAGGCAGTCGGTAACGGCGCGTCTGCCATCTCGGCCGTTCTTGCGAACGAGCCCGACCTCATCATCCTCGACGTCATGCTTCCTGACATGAATGGTTTTTCTGTCACGAAACGCCTGCGCGAGGCTGGTTACACATCGCCCATCCTGTTCCTCACCGCCAAGGACGACACGCAAGACAAAATCACCGGCCTCACGGTCGGTGGTGACGACTACGTGACCAAGCCGTTCAGTCTCGACGAGATTGTCGCCCGCATCAAGGCGATTCTTCGGCGCACTGCGGTAGCCGAAGAAGAGTCGGTCATCAAGGCCGGTGAGATTGTGATGGATCAGGATACGCACGAGGTGCGTATCGGAGACGCCTCGGTCGAACTTAGCCCAACCGAGTTCAAGCTGCTGCGCTACCTGATGCAGAACCCAAACCGCGTGCTGTCGAAGGCTCAGATTCTCGATCACGTCTGGGAATACGACTTCAACGGCGACGCAGGAATCGTAGAGTCCTATGTCTCGTACTTGCGTCGCAAGCTTGACCAGTATTCGAGTGAACCGCTGATTCAAACGAAGCGCGGCTTCGGATACATGCTGCGGGTGGCAAAGTAGTCATATGTCTCTCGCGCTTCAAGATCGCCTCGATGCGATTTCGTTGCGCACGAAGGTCACCGCGGTCACAGTTCTGCTGCTGACCGTGGGACTTCTCGTGTCGGGCATTGGCACGATGGCCATGTTGCGGCCGGCCCTCATCGGCCAGCTCGATAGCCAAATCGCCGCGGTGGCCGTAGACCTTTCGCGCATGCTCGATGACTCAAGTGAGCCAGGCATCAACTCCTCAGCTCCGAGTGACTACTACTACGCGCTCTACTCCGAAGATGGCTCGCTGCTCATGCGCAACTGGGCCGACAAAGCGAACGGGCTCCAGCCGGCGCTGGCGCCACGATGGTCACTTGAGTCAACCGCACAGTTGGGTGGCGGCATTTTTGTCGTCGACAGTGTCGATACGCGCACAACCTTCCACGCGGTCGCGACAGCTCTCTCGTTTCAGGATGGGTCAGGACTTCGCGGAACTCTGATTGTCGCCGCACCAACAACCAGCGTCGACCGACTCCTCACCACGTACCTGTCGATTTTCTTAGGTTTCGACATCGGCGTGGTTGTCGTCGGCGCACTCCTCACTCGCTTCTTGGTGACGACAACATTCGCTCCGCTCCGCGACGTCGAACGCACCGCTGCCGCGATTGCCGACGGTGACTTCAGCCAACGTCTCCCCGGTGCGACTCCCAACACGGAGGTGGGGCGTCTGAATCGAGCGTTGAACATCATGCTCGGACGAATTGATCGAGCCTTCGCGGACCGCAACCGGGCACTGTCGCAAATGCAGCGATTTGTGGGTGATGCGTCGCACGAACTTCGCACGCCCCTCGTTTCGGTTCGCGGCTATGCGGAGTTGTTTCGCATGGGAGCATTGCCCAAGAAAAAAGACGTTGCTCAGGCGATGGACCGAATCGAAAAGGAAGCGATTCGCATGGGTGCCCTCGTCGAAGACTTGCTCGCTCTTGCCCGCATCGACGAATCTCGACCCCTTGAAATTTCCGATGTGAATCTGACCTCCGTCGCCGAAGATGCGGCGATGGATGCTCGGGCCTTCGACCCCGAGCGCGTTGTGTCTGTCGTGCGCGAGGGCGGCGCATCCAATTCGACACCTCTCGTCATTCAAGCCAACGAAGACAAGGTGCGCCAAGTCATCACAAACCTGATGGGTAACGCGCTGCGATTCACCGAGCCGAACACTCCGATTGAAATCGTGCTTTCACAATCAGAGCCTGCGACCAACCTTGAGGCGGCAACAATCGCTGTCGTCGATCATGGCGAGGGCATCCCCCCGCAAGTTCGCGATCGCATCTTCGAGCGCTTCTGGCGTGCCGATTCGTCGCGCACCCGCGAGACGGGTGGCTCGGGCCTTGGGCTCGCCATCGTCTCGTCGATCGTGAACGCTCACAATGGCACTATCTCGGTCACGGAGACGCCGGGCGGTGGCGCGACCTTCATCGTCACGATTCCTGTTGTTCACACCCCCTCGGTTTAGGCACCCGTTCACTCCGGTCATTTCCTGACCGATCGGTAGCCCGCGGTCGACGTAGGGTCGGGCATTCCCTGCCCTCAAAGGAGATTCCCGTGACGCAATTCCGTGTCGACAGCGACGCTGTCGCCCATGCCACATCCACAGTTCAGGCCTCAGTCACACGCATTCAGGGTGAGGTCGTGCTACTGCGCACTCAGCTTTCTGATCTGCAAGCGTCGTGGTCAGGTCCCGCCGCGACGGCGTTTCAAGGAACCGTCGACGCCTGGCACCAAACGCAGATCCGCGTTGAGGAGTCGCTGACGCAACTGAGCCAGACACTCGGCGTCGCGGCACGACAATATGCCGAGATGGAGATCGCGACGGCCCGTCTCTTCACTTTCTAGTCGCTGAATTTTCTAGACCACACAGTTCGCCGGGCCACATAGTTCGCCCGGTCACACAGCACCTTGTCACAGCTCGCCCGACTGCTCTTCCCCGCGGTCGTGGTGATACGGGTGTGGCCCCCCCCCCATAACGG